>NZ_JACHDL010000012.1:0-199976 GCF_014201055.1 Paraburkholderia sp. CI2 | reverse complement strand
TCCAGACCCGGGTCGTCGATGCGCGCGGCCAGATCTTCGAGCGAGGTAAATACCACGGCACGCCCTTCGTGTTCGAGCAGTTCGGGAGTAGCGGCAGCGCGCTTCAGAACCGCACCGCCGGGCGCCAGACTCCCGTTTAGAACAATCAGCCCGCCATCGGGACTGACCGGTTTCTCCCTCGAGCGGATCACGGCCGTATCGATCGGATCGGCAAGCGGCCTGTTCAAACGCTCCTCGAGACTGTGCCCGGCGATATCGCGACAAGTCAGATCGAGTTGGGGCATCAGTCCGCGCAGAACGCCCTCCAGCCCGCCGGCTGCATGGAAATCCTCCATGTAACCGTTGCCTACCGGCTTGAGATCCACGAGTACGGGCGTTTCATCAGACAGCCGGTTGAACTCGTCGTAATCGATCTTCAGTCCGATACGACCAGCAATCGCCGCCAGATGAATCACGGCGTTGGTCGAACCGGAGACCGCGAGCAGCACGCGCAAGGCATTGCGCACCGACGCGGGCGTCACGATCCCGGCCGGTTTCGGTCCGCCATTGAGGGCCATGCGCGCAACCAGCGCTCCGGTTTCTTCGCAATTGCGCAGACGATCCGCGTGCACGGCCGGAATCGCCGCCGAACCGGGCAGCATCATGCCCAGCGTTTCCGCGATCAGCGCCATGGTCGACGCCGTGCCCATGACCGCACACGTTCCCGCTGTGACGGCCAGACGCCCCTCCACTTGCCTGATCTCCTGCGCCGAGACGTTCCCCGCGCGGAAATTCGACCAGAAGCGCCGGCAGTCCGTGCACGCGCCAAGCCGCTCGCCGCGATGTCGCCCGGTCATCATCGGACCGGCCACCACCATTGCGGCGGGCCGCTCCGCGGAGATCGCGCCCATCAACATCGCCGGCACGGTTTTGTCGCATCCGCCGAGCATCACCACCGCATCCATCGGCTGGGCACGAATCATTTCCTCGACGGCCATCGCCATCAGATTGCGATAGACCAGCGAAGTCGGCGAAAGGAAGACCTCGCCAAGCGACATCACCGGAAATACGACCGGCAATGCGCCCGCCGCGAGCACGCCGCGTTCGACCGCCTTGATCATTTCGGGAAAGTGGCGATGGCAGTTATTGAAACCGCTCTCCGAGGTGCAGATCCCGACGATCGGCTTGTCGAGCGATTCGCCGGTGTAGCCCATCGATTTGGCAAACGACCGGCGCAGATAGCGCGCGAAGTCGTGATCACCGTAGTTCGTCAGGCCATTGTCCAGGCCACGCGGTTTTTGATTCATGTCCAGTTCCTTACGATCAGGCGATGCAGCGCGGATACAGCGAAAGAAAACGTCAGATGAAACCAGGAACGAGGCGGCCTCCGACCTCGATAAGTCTAAACGACGCCTATCATCCAGATACCGCCCGGCGCCGCACGCGTGACGGGATGGGCGGGACTCACGCACTGAACGTGTTCGACGGTCGATCCCGGTTTGGGAGGTCACATGTCATCGCTACGCGCAAACGATCTGCTCCATTCGAAGGAAGGGTTCCGTCTGCATGGCCAGGACCTCGACTGCTGGCGCCGCTGGGGGCCTTATCTGAGCGACCGGCAGTGGGGCACCGTTCGCGAAGACTACAGCGACTACGGAACCGCATGGGAGTATTTCCCCCACGAGCATGCGCGCAGCCGCATGTACCGCTGGGGCGAGGACGGCATTGCCGGATTCGGCAACGACCCGCTCGACTGGTGCGTGTCGCTCGCGCTCTGGAACGGGCGCGATCCCATCCTGAAGGAGCGGCTGTTTGGCTTGACCAATGCGCAAGGCAATCACGGCGAGGACGTGAAGGAGCTTTACTTCTACGTCGATGGCACGCCGACGCACTCGTACATGAAGATGCTGTACAAATACCCCCACGATGCGTACCCGTATCAGGACCTGATCGAGGAAAACGGCCGGCGCGGCGCCGATCAGCCCGAATACGAAATCCTCGATACGGGCGTGTTCGACGACGATCGCTATTTCGACGTCTGGGTCGAGTACGCGAAGCACACACCCGACGACATCGTGATGCGCGTAACCGTCGAAAATCGCGCGGATCAGCACGCGCCACTCCATCTGCTGCCGCTCTTCTGGGCGCGCAACCGCTGGGCGTGGTCAGGCAAGCCCGGCAAGCCGTCGCTCACGCTCGAGCCGGAGTCCGCCGAGGGCGCGCGCGTGATCGCGGACAATCCCGCGCTGGGCACGATGATCGTCACGGCCTCGGCGCCGCAGCCGATCGAATGGCTGTTCTGCGAAAACGAAACCAACGTCCGCCGCCTTTTCGGCATCGCCGGCGCAGGCCCGTTCAAGGATGGCTTCAACGATTACCTCGTCGATGGCGAGGAGCACGCGATACGCCGCGACGCAGGCACCCGCGCTGCCGCGCACGTGGCCCTGTCGCTCGCGCCGCACGAGCGCGCGGTGCTGTATCTGCGCTGGCGTCCGGCGGCACTACCGGGCATCACGCGCGACGACGTGCCGCTCGACTTCGAAGCGCTGTTCGCGCGCCGGATCGCGGAGGCCGATGAGTTCTACGCGGCGCTCCAGCACGACATCAGCGACGCCGATGCGCGGCTCGTGCAACGCCAGGCGCTCGCCGGCATGCTATGGACGAAGCAGTATTACCAGTTCGACGTGACGCGCTGGCACGACGGCGACCCCGGTCAGCCGAAGCCGCCGAAAGTACGCCGGCACGGGCGCAATGCCGACTGGCGGCATATGTGCAACGGCGACGTCGTATCGATGCCGGACAAGTGGGAGTACCCGTGGTACGCGTCCTGGGATCTCGCGTTTCATGCCGCCGCGTTCGCCATGATGGACCCCGACTTCGCGAAGAAACAGCTGCTGTTGCTCGTGAAGGAACGGTACATGCATCCGAACGGGCAGTTGCCCGCCTACGAATGGGCATTCGGCGACGCGAATCCGCCCGTTCATGCATGGGCGACGTGGCGCGTGTACGAACTCGACCGTGAAGTCACGGGCGTCGGTGACCACAAGTTTCTCGAGGTGATGTTCCACAAGTTGCTGCTGAACTTTTCGTGGTGGGTCAACCGCAAGGATGCAGAGGACCTCAACATCTTCCAGGGCGGCTTTCTCGGGCTAGACAACGTCGGCATCTTCGACCGCTCTTCCCCGCTGCCGACGGGCGGCCGCATCGACCAGGCGGACGGCACCGCCTGGATGGCCTCGTATGCGCTCGACCTGATGCAGATCGGACTCGAGCTCGCGATGACGAACAACGCGTACGTCGAAATCGCGGTGAAGTTTTTCGAGCATTTCCTGTATATCGCAGAAGCCGTCGGTTGCAGCGAAGGTTGCAGAACGGGGCTATGGGACGGTCACGACGAATTCTTTTATGACGTACTGCATCTTCCAGACGGAACCCGTGTGCCGATGCGCGTTCGCTCGATCGTCGGCCTGATTCCGTTGTTCGCCGTGCATGTGCTCGAAGAACGCATATACGGCCACCTGCCCGGCCTGCGAGAACGGCTCGCGTGGTTTCTCGATCACCGGCCCAATCTGGCCAAACTCGTATCACGTTGGACCGAACCGGGCAAAGGCAACACCACGCTGCTCTCGCTACTGCGCGGATACCGGATGACGGCACTGCTGCGCCGCGCGCTCGACGAAGACGAATTTCTGTCCGATCACGGCGTGCGCGCGCTGTCACGCGTGCATCGCGATACACCGTACGAGTTCGATCATGGCGGCGCGCATGTCTGCATCGCGTATCAGCCGGCCGAATCGGACTCGCGCGTATTCGGCGGCAATTCGAACTGGCGCGGGCCTGTGTGGATGCCCGTCAACTATCTGCTGATCGAATCGCTGTATGAATTCCATCGCTACTACGGCGACGAGTTCCGCATCGAATATCCAACGGGATCGGCCAACCGGTGCTCGCTCAGCGAGATCGCCGACGGTCTCGCGCGGCGTGTCACTACCCTCTTTCTCAAGGACGAGCACGGCGTGCGGCCCGTGATGGCGGCTTATCCGCGATTGCAGGCCGACCCGCGCTCGTCTGATCTCGTGCTGTTCCACGAGTACTTTCACGGCGACAGCGGACGTGGCGTCGGCGCTTCGCACCAGACCGGCTGGAGCGGTCTCGTCGCGCTGCTGCTTCAGCCGCGTCTGATGAAGCTGGCCCACGTGGCGACCGATGTCACTGCCGAAAACGCGCCGGCAGGCGCGCCCGTCGCCGAAGATTCGCTGCCCGCGATGGCGCGATAGACGGGCTCGAAAATCCGGAATCGATCGAGACGCGATTCCGGAAACGCTATGTCCTCGACCTATCGGACCAAAGTCTGATTGACCGACCTGAAGGTCACGTGCATCGTCAAAGGCGAACCGCGAACGTTTCGGCCTCCGCTGCCGCATGAATCGTAGGAAGAGCGCAAACATGGACTGGAACCGCTGGTACAGCTTGAAGAGTTACCTCAGATCTTCCCTGTGGACTGTACCGCTCGTCGCGGTGGCGATCTATGCCGTGGTAAAGCCGCTCACTGAAATGCTGGGAAGGTGGATGATCGGACACGACATCCTCGATCCGAAAACCGGCCTTTTTGCGCTGTCCATGACTGGAGCGCGGTCACTTGTCGGCGACATCGTTTCCGCAGACCTGGCGTTTCTGGTGTTTACCTTCGGTTCGCTGCTCGTCGCAATCCAGGTCGCTGGCGGTCAATATACCCCGCGGATCATCGCGACCACCTTGCTGCGCGATAACGTGATCCGCAGCATCTCGGGATTGTTCGTATTCACGCTTCTGTTCGCCAACAGAACCCTGGGCTGGATGGGTGATAGCGAGGTGCACCAGCTTCAGGTATTCATTGCAGCGCTATTCGGATTCGCTTCTGTCGTCGCATTCCTTTTCCTGATTGATTATGCGGCGAAATGCCTGCGTCCAGTAAGCCTCGTGGCTCGGGTTGGGGAGCACGGGATCGCGGTCATCGAAAGCGTCTATCCCGACCCAGCGACGGGCCGGACCACCCCGCCGAGACTTGACCACGAGCGAGGCGTACCTGGCCGCCTTGTTCGCCATAGCGGTACATCCGGCATCGTTCTGGCCGTGAATCTCGAAAGACTTGTCGCCAAGGCGAGGCGCACTAACTCGGTTATCGAATTCGTGCCGCAAGTCGGCGACTTTGTCGCGGTGGACGAACCCTTGTTTTACTTGCACGGAGACTCTGACGCAATCGATGAAAACCGGCTGCGTACACTGGTTGCTTTTGGGACTGAACGCACGATGGAACAGGATCCTATGTTCGCGTTTCGCATCCTTGTTGATATTGCGCTGAAAGCGTTGTCGGCTGCGATCAACGATCCAACAACGGCCGTGTTGGCCATCGATCAGTTGCAGCGGCTATTGCGTGTCGTCGGAAAACGGTCTTTGTACTCCGAAGAGATGACGGATAAGTCCGGACTTGTGCGCGTCATCTATCGAACGCCGAACTGGGAAGATTTCGTGCATATCAGTTTCCGCGAAATACGTCAGTACGGCGCGGGCAGCATTCAGATCGCGCGGCGTCAGCGCGCGGCGATAGAGAATCTCCTTCAGTGCTTGCCGGAGCATCGTCACGACGCCTTGCGTGTCGAGCTGACCCTGCTGGACCGTGCGATCGGCTCGAAGCATCCATTTCCGGAGGACCTGGCGCTGGCCCGTATCCCCGACTCGCAAGGGCTTGGAGGCTCGGAAAGCTCGACAGCAAGGCAACCCGTCCTTTGAGAGGCAAACCATGCGAAAACTCATCATGGGCATCGTTGAATTCCGGGAGAAAATGCTGCCGCAATACGCGCAGCAGTTCAGCAAACTCGCGCTCGCGCAGACACCTGATGCGCTCTTCATAACGTGCTCGGACAGCCGGGTCGTGCCGGATCTGCTTGCATCGACCCATCCCGGCGATCTCTTTACGATGCGCAACGTGGGCAATCTGATACCACCGGCGACTGCGGAGGGCGTCTCTACCGGAGATCTTTCCGAGGCAAGCGCGATCGAATATGCCGTGCTGGTGTTGAAAGTCGCGAATATTGTCGTGTGTGGACATTCGGAGTGCGGCGCGATGAAGGCCGTATTCTCCAGGCACGCCAAGCTGAAATCACCAAACCTCGATAAATGGCTATGCCACGCCAACAACGCAGCGTTTCGCCTCGAACAGGAAGGTCCGCTCGACGACAGCTTGAAAGCGCACGATCAATTGTCGCAACTCAACGTACTCGTGCAACTCGAGCACCTGATGACCTACCCGATCGTCCGCCAGCAGGTCACTGCCGGGGCACTCGTATTGAGCGGCTGGTGGTTCGACATCGCGACGGGCGCCATGTATGCCTATGAGCGCACGAGCCGCTCATTCGCAGTCATCGATCGCACAATGGCTGATCGGATGATTGCGCGCCTTGCCGCACGGGCAAGGTGACGGGTTGCGAAGCCCGCGACGGGACCGGCATGTCGCTAGGGCCTGTTCACGCTAATAACGGGCTTGCGAACGTGCCTTTGCGCGCGTAGTGCAAGGAGAGAGGAGCGCCGTTTGGCCGAGCCAAACAAGCGACGACCGACGCCGCAATACGGGCGCAAAGGCACGTTCCCCTGTATTAAAAAAACCTTCAAGGGGCTAGCCGCCAGAAGGGCCGATCGCCGCGTCATGCTCCTTGCGAATACGTCGAGTATTCGTTGCGTCGCAATCCTTGCGCTCGGCCCTTCTGGCGGCCAGCGCAAGCCCGTTATTAGCGTGAACAGGCCCTAGCGACCAATGCAATCCCTGCGTCGCGATGCAGACGGCAAGTTCTGTTTCAATGTTCGCTTCCGCACACTTTCTGGCAGAAGAACATGTCACCCCGAATATTGCTATCTACAGTTCATGCGTCGGATCTTAAGAGGCGCGCGTACGCAATCTGCATGCATGAAAACGGGCGATGTTTCGCAGTCGGCATGGAGATGAGATATGGGAGTGATTGAAGTCGAAATGCGATCACCGAACTTTGTGGCAAGCGCAGTTCTGGTTGCCAGAACGTGGCATGCAGCGCCTGTTGGCAACGGCATTGAACTCACACTGACGAGGCCTACATGACCGATTTGAACACGCTGTGGACATACATCAAAAAGCACGCGCCTCCCGGCGGCATCGAGGGCATTGACGGCAGTCCCGGAAAATTTCGTGACTTGCAGCAGTACCACGAGAAAAAGGTCTCCCGATGGGAAAACGCGGGGGGCGCATCAGTCAGGAAGGCGGGTGAGTTGATTACCGATCCTCTGGCGGTTTGCGGTCTACGGCGCGAAAGCACGCTGCTTTCTACACCGGACAATCCTAAGAGAATCGCCGTCGCGGCCATGCTGCTGGCGATGTCGATCGTCCTGAATCTCGATGAGGATACGCTCAGAAAGGCTAAACCCATTCTGGAAAGGCGCGATATTCTCGACCTCGAGATGCGGTTGAAAATTCTTCTGTCGACGGGCGATGTCTTCCAGTCGAAGCGATTTCCAAGTCTGCAGTTGAAGAACTTCAACAGTGTGTCGATCGGCTTCGAAAGTGTTCAAACGACTTTCCTCCTCGGCGCGGAAAATGCCTTCAAGAGCGCCACCGATCTGCTGACGTTGATGCATCAGCGGCTTTTGCACGCTTCGTCCGGCATACCGGAACAGTACAAGGAAACATTCACCAGCTATTTCGGTAATCCAGACGACAAAGTGGATGTCGCGGCGCTTGGATTCCAAGGCGGCTCAGAACTGGGCTTGTCCGGTAGTCAAACCAGAAGCGCGTTGGTGCGCGCGGTGCTGCAATGCGTCTGTAAGGGCATCCGGATGAGGCCAGTGCGCCTCTATTACGGTGGCGGCAGCGTCATCCCCAATGTCCGGGCCTATGCCCCCGACCTCAAGACAGTTCGCCGTGACGGGAAAATAAACATACACCTGGCGATCGACTTCTTCGGTCTCGAACAACAGGTGATTCATGACGGAACGAGCATTAGCCGTGGCGCGGGCCTTATTCACGAGTTCACTCATGCACTGGCCGGGACGATAGACGTCGACCAGGCATTTATGCCAGGCCGATGCCGGGCGCTTGCAAAGGATAGGGATTTCGGACCGCGCGTGCTCGCCAATGCGCAGAGTTATGCATCGTTCGTTGAGGACGCATTCGGCTGACGGTTGCGCAGTCGACCGCATTCAGCCGCCCGCTGTTTGGATGGCCGAGAAGGGGCCCTTATGCACTTTTGAGCGGCGCATCGAGTGGGTCTCCCGCCTTCAGGCGATCAAGCGAACGGCCAGCGCTTAGGTGCACCTTCCGTTCCATTGATCGCAAGCCCCTCACTGTTACAGCAAAGGCGTAAGCACCTGGTCAGATAGAACGAGGCTTCGGCGTCGTCAGCACAACGCTGCGATATCGCGAATTGGGTGCAGTGCCAGATTATTCGTCATCGTCCCCGTGATGATGATGGTGCTCCCAGCCCCTGTGCCAACCATGGTCATGGTGCCAGTGCCTGTCACGGTCGTCGTTGTATTCGTACCCATAGCCATATGTGTAGCTCTAGTTGGCAGATAAACGTGAAGTGTCAGCCTGGTAACCGTTTGTAAGGCGCTGTGCCCTCCGGTTCTCTGCGTGCTTACGAAGCACTCAGCGAATCGCCATAGACACGCACACGCTCACCAACCTGAACGGTAGGCTGCGTGTCGTAGTTGAAGTTTCGATAACTGCCATCCTGCACTCTGACTTGCACCTGGTACGTGGCATCTTTGCGTACGGCATGTTCGATACTTGCCGCTGGCGAGAATCACAGCAACGGCAGCTCCGGCGACCAGAGGATGAATGCGGCTGTGCGGGGACGAATCGGAAGGCAGGTTTGTGTTCATTGCTGGCTCCATGGTATGTGCCTGCAAGAACGCCAATGCCATCAAACCGGTGGACCCTGCTATTGTGAGATTTGTAAGCGGCTGTCGCTCGCCGAAGCGCGTTGGCATCACCCGCTCCAACGGGCCACGATACGTCACGCGCCTGCAAGCGATCCGCGTGCGGTGCGCGCTTCCGGTAGAGTCGTGAAAAGGAAAAGTGCTTCGGCTACTGTAGACCGCATTCGGCAGTAGCCGGCCATGAAGCGACATTGGTACGGCATTGTCGAACGTCGGTTCACAGGTGCCAAAGCAGCCATTGCGGTTTCCGACTCGCTACCAGGGCAAATGCTCCTCAATGACAGATATCGACGATTAACGTTCGCGCCTGCCTGAACCGCTCCAAGTTTTCCCGGGGGCGGTTCAGCCGGTCCGGTCACTCGCACCTTCTTGACTGGACTGCCCGGCCGTCAGCCCGAGGGCCTGAATCAGCCACCGATAGAACTCTTCCTTTGTTCTCGCTTCAATTCCCGAGCTTCATCTGCACCTTGCGGCCGACGCGTCCTTGTAACTACGTCGTCGCCGCGGCCGCAATCGAAGTGCCGACTGTGGGCCCGAGGGCTTGTGCAAACTCGACGACGGTTTGAAGTTGTATGCTGTTTATCGCGAATTGGGGAGGCACGATCTTGCCTGCCTGCGACTCCACTACCGTCACAAGCTACTTCAAGTCACGTGCATATTGCCTGCCTTGGCCGTCAAATGGGTCGTCGTCTCAAGAGGAGGAGCGCAGGGCGAGCTGCGGCCGATCGGATGAATCCATGCTGGCTTCCTTTACGCGCGGTAACCTGTTTCCTGTATCAAGCTCGTCAAGTAGGTGCGAGCGCTGCTTCACCGCTTCGCCTCCATCGGCTCGCCGAGCACGAATGGGCCGCCCTGGAAGCGTTGTGCGGGATCGTCGTGCGAGTCGCCCGGTGCAGTCGCGGGGAAACGTTCTGCGAACTGCACAGCGCTGTCGCGCGGGTTGAAGCCGAGGAAGCTGGCTTTCGTATTGTCCCACCACTTGACCGGATTGTTCGACGCGCCGTACACGACCACGTGCCCGACGCGGTTCGTGAACAGCGAACACCGCACCAGTTCGATGAAGTCGCGATAGCTCAGATACGTGACGAGCATGCGTGGATTCTTCGGCTCTTCGAACGACGAGCCGATTCGCAGGCACACCGTCTCGATGCCGAAACGATCGTAGTAATACCGCGAGAGCGCCTCGCCGAAGCACTTCGTCACGCCGTAGAGGCTGTCCGGGCGCTGCGGCGCGTCGGTGTCGAGCACTTCGGTGACCGGATGAAAGCCGATCGCATGATTGGAGCTCGCGAACACGACGCGCTTCACGCCGTGGCTGCGCGCGGCCTCATACACGTTGTATGTACCGGCAATGTTCGCTCCGAGCAGATCCTCGAACGGGGCGTCGATGGAGATGCCGCCGAGATGCACGATCGCATCGACGCCCTCGACGAGCTGCATCACCGCCCGCCGGTCCGCCAGATCGACGATGGTCGTTTCCTCATGTGGCGCGGGTTCGCTGAGCTTCGCGATGTCGCTCACGCGCACGACGTCGGCCCAGTTGGCGAGCGCGCCGCGCAACTGGCGGCCCAGGTTGCCGGCGGCGCCGGTCAGAAGCAGACGCCGGAAGGGCTTGAGCGACGCTGTGGTTGTTTGGCTCATCAAGAAAATTCCTGAAAAATGATATTTTGGAAAACGTTTTCCAGACTATAACGACGGGCGATATACAGCGTCAATTGTCGATCACGCCGCCACCAGGTAGCGGTTTAACCTGGTGGCATTTGCCCGCTGACCGCGTTTCCTGCGACAATCTGTTAACAAAATGGAAAACGTTACCTTCCGCATGAAAAAACTTTCCCCAACGATTCGTGACGTCGCCGCTGCGGCCGGCGTGTCGGTCGCCACGGTGTCCAAGTACATGAACGGTGCGCAGCGCTTCTCCGCGCCGGTTGAGGCGCGCCTGAAGGCGGCGATCGAGGAACTCGGCTACCGCTCGAATCCGCTTGCGCGATCGATGATCACCGGCCGCTCACGCACCATCGGGCTGACCATTCTTGACATCAGCAATCCGCACTTCACGAACGTCGTGAAGGGCGCCAACCGCGTCGCGCTGCGCCACGACTACACGCTGCTGCTCGTCGACACCGACGAAAACCAGGCGCGCGAGCGCCCGCTGATCGAAGCGCTCGCGCAGCGCGTCGACGGCCTGATCGTCAGCTCGCGGATACCCGACGACGAGGCGCAGTGGCTGCTCGATCTCCACAAGCCACTCGTGCTGTTGAGACGCAGCGATGCGCTGCCGATCCCGAGCGTCGGCATCGACAACCGGCTCGCAACGTACATGCTCGCGCGGCATCTGCTCAACCTCGGGCATCGTCACATCGCCTACCTCGGTTTCGGGCAGGCGCGCATCAACGACGAGCGCATTCGCGGTGCGCGCGAGTGTCTCGAGGAAGCTGGCCTCACGCTCGACGTGTACGACGCGCACGCGCCGACCGCGCATGCAGGCGAGGACGCGTGCTCGCGCGTGATGCTCGGTCCGCGCAGGCCACAGGCGGTAATCTGCTACAACGACCTGATCGCACTCGGCTTCATGAAAGAGGCGGCGTCGCTGGGCATCAAGGTGCCGCAGGAACTGTCGGTGACCGGCGTCGACAACGTCCCGTACGGCGAGTACGCAGCGCCCGCGCTTACCACCGTCGACATCCAGAGCGAGAAGATGGGCGAGCTCGCGATGCAAAAGCTCATCGACGCGCTCGCGGGCCACGCGGTGGCCGGGCATTCGACGTTCGAGCCGAGGCTCATCGTCCGTGAATCGACCGCAGCCTGTGGCTGACACGCCTCGCGCTTTCACGCGTCGAGCTTCGCGGGCGTCATGCGCGGCGTCAGCATCTGCATGACGGCCAGGGCGACGAGGTAGGCAAGCGCGCCGATCGCGAACAACACCCAGTAGTGGCCGGTGCGTTGCAGGACCTGCCCGATCACTTCCGAAAACAGCACCGCGCCGATCGAGCCCGCCATCCCGCCGATGCCGACCACCGCGCCCAGCGCGCGCCTCGGGAAGAGATCGGACGCCGTGGTGAAGAGGTTCGCGGACCAGCCCTGATGCGCTGCCGCCGCCAGTCCGACGATCGCGACCGCGCCCCAGAGGTTGTCGACTTGTGAGACAAACGCGATCGGCAGCACGCAGCACGCGCAGATCAGCATCGCTGTCTTGCGCGCGGCGTTCACGCTCCATCCGGCACGCAGGAGCGCCGAAGAGAGCCAGCCGCCGCCGATGCTGCCCACGGTCGTCATCGCATAGATGCAGACGAGCGGCAGGCCGATGTGCTGCATGTCCATACCGCGCGACTCGTTGAGCCACTTCGGCAGCCAGAACAGATAGAACCACCACACCGGATCGGTCAGGAACTTACCGATCAGGAACGCCCACGTCTGGCGCTTTCTGATCAGTACACCCCAGCCCGGCGCGCGGGCATTCACGTTGGCGGCATCGAGCACCTCGACTTCGTCCTGCCCCTCCTCGTGGGAGCGCGGGTCGGCGGACCGGTAGAGCGCGAACCATACGGCCAGCCAGACGATGCCCATCGCCCCGATGATCACGAACGCCGCGCGCCAGCCGAACGCCAGCGCGAGCGGCGGAATGATTGCGGGCGCGAACACCGCGCCGATATTGGCGCCTGAGTTGAAGATGCCGGTCGCAAGCGCGCGCTCGCGGCGCGGGAACCATTCGGCAGTCGTCTTGATGGCGGCAGGGAAGTTGCCGCCCTCGCCGATGCCGAGCAGCGCACGCACCATGGCGAAGCCGGTCACCGAGCCGACCGCTGCGTGCAGGACTGCAGCCACGCTCCATATCAGCATGGCGAGCGCGTACGAAATGCGCGTGCCCAGCCAGTCGACGATGCGGCCGAAGCACAACAGGCCGACTGCGTAGAACGCCGAGAAGGCGATCACGATGCGGCCGTACTGCACCTGGGTCCAGCCGATGTCGTGCTGCAGCACTGGCGCGAGCAGACCGAGAATCTGACGGTCCATGTAGTTGATCACGGTCGCGAAGAAGAGCAACGCGCAGACCGTCCAGCGGTAGCGGCTGGCGGTGCGGGCGAGCCCGATGACGGCAGTTTGCATGTAAGTCTCCGTTGCGCGGCGTCGCTCGTCGCGTCGCGCTATGTGTCATTGATGGCGATGAACGCCGAGCCCGCGACGCATGGCACTGCGGGCGGCGTTACGTCACGAGCACGTCCAGTTAGGAAAACGTTTTTCTAGGTTAGAATATTTGTGATGCTTTTACTAGCCCATAGTTTACCTAGTCTTGCGCATCAGGTACCAACGGTGTGACCATCCCGTCCTGACGTTTAGTTAATCGTTTTCGTTGGCGTCCGCGGCAGCCTGAGTCAGGCCGAGATGGTGGGACGTCGACGGAGATCGAGGGGACGCAGCGGGCGGAATACGCGGGCGGAATACGGGTCGTTCATGTCGGCGCGAACAGACTGAAACGACGTGAGCGGATTTTCGTAGGGTTTTTCTGACTTCCGTCGAGCTGGTGCTCAGTTGCAAACCCAAGAGAACGAATAGCCAGACACGTTTGTGAAATTGCTAATTTCGGCGTCGATCCACTTACAATCAGGAGACAAAAATGCGTTCATCACGAAAATCATCCGTTATTTTTGCGTTCAGTACACTGACGCTTCTTCTCGTTAGTGCCTGCGGAGGCGGCGGGAATGATGGTCTGAAAAATCCAGTTTCTTCTGCAGCTACAGTGTCTCTTCATGGAATTGTCTATGGAGCGACGGATACGAGCGTCCCTTCAGGCGCAGGGGTGCCCATCACCATGATGGGACAGATGAGAGCGCTTTTTGACCTCATCAGGAAGGCACCTGATTTCACGCAAGTGGTCATGGACTTGGGCGACGGCAGCCCGGTGCACGTGCTCGATACCAACACGGGCGATAAATTCCTGCCTGGCAAACTGGCGCTCGGTCTGTCGTACATACTGATCGATATGAAGGCGAAAGGGGATCCGAAATACGCGGATTACCTCGCGACGTATCAAAAGATAACGACCGCGATGATGGCGCAGACGAGCGGCGCCAGTTACACGTACGCAAATACGTCATGGGGCGAGTACTACTACCTCGTTGCGCTCAATAATTTCAAGGCGCACGGTATGCTCAACGAGGTCTTCAGCGACGCCATGCTGGCTACGCTGCAGAATCGCCTGACCTTCTGCGATATGTTCGGCGCGGATGCAAGCGGCACGAAGAATACGTGCCCCGCCACAGGTGTGCCGATCGACGTTGCATCGCTTAATACCGCGCAGAATTACTATGCGGTTTCTTACGGCATTGCGGGGCTGAGACAGAAACTCGGGTGGAGCAATCCGACTTTCTCTTCCGCCACCGACCCGGCTGTGGCATCGATGGGCGCGCGGGACGCGCTTCTGTACACACTCACGAATCACATTAGAAAAGACTCGTCCGGTGGTTTTTCCGACGAGGCCTCGAATACCCATACCACCTATTATGATCGGGCACGCTTCGATCGATACAGCACGCTGCTCATTGGCGAAGTCGTTGAGCGAACGTTCGAAATGGGCAATGAGGCCAATCTAACACCTGAATTGAAATCCTATCTGCGCAAGTCAGTCGATCTGATTCTTCCCCAACTCAACGCAGACGGGCAGGGTTTCAACTATGGCCGCTCCATCGGCCCATACGGCGACACAGCCTTCATGGAAATTCTGACCGCGGCGGCCAATGCAGGCGTGTTGACCGCGCAGGAAATGCAGGTCGCCTATTCGTTCATCTATAAGGCGGCTTACCGCTTTGACACGTTCTGGTACGACCCGGCCCTGCCCACTCCGTCCGTGAATATGTGGGTCAAAGGCCGTGGGACCGATTCGTATCGCGGCAAACCTCGTGTGATGGGCGAGAATTTCAGCCTTTTACACCAGTACATGTATGTGAATGCCTGGTGGAACAAACTGGGTTTTGGCGGCAATGCACCCATGGCTGATTCCGACCTGCAAGCCTGGCTGGATGCGAGGCCGCATTACACGCTCACCTGGTACAACCTGCCCACGGATACGGCTCACCCTTACAGCGCAGCGCTCATCACGGTGCGCGACGGCAAGCGCGTCATCAATCTCAACCTGAGCCAAGCACCCGACTACAATTCGTACACGCCCTATTACCCGACGCCGTTCTCCGACAACCTGATTTATGGCACAACGGATCTGGGGTATGCGTTGCTGATTCCGCAAGTTTCCTATAACGGGAAAACCTACATTCCGGTCACGTATTATAAGAACCTGAACGTTCAGGAAAATAACGGCCAGGTGGTCGTCTCTTTCGACACGACCAAGTTCCGGCAGGCCGTTAAGAATGCAACCTATGCCACGGATATCGACCTGCAGGTCCACACGGTCCTAACGTTTGGTCAAGGCACACTGACGCGAGCCGATACGCTGAATTCTGGAACGTTGACCGGCAACATCGCGGTCGAGACGGACTTCACGTCTTTTGCAGATTTCCAGCACGCCACAGCGAGTAGCGATGGTTTCTCGGTTAGCTACTCCAATAGTAATGCGACCAGCTATGGCACTACGGGTTTTGACAGTTGTGTCCTGTCTAACTTCGAGATGGCGGGCGGGGTCACCAATCCGTTGTCGACCACTCCGATCGGGCAGTTGCATTCGAATTTCGCCTGTACGACGCACCCCTTCGCACTCAACGCGGGCAGTAATCGTACGTTCACCTGGACTCTGAAGTACGCCGGTTCGAATTGATCCTGTGAAGTGCGCCGGCCTTTGTAAGGCCGGCGTTGCCCTGCAAGGAAGTTTATTATCTGAAAAGCTTCCCATGGTCGAATTTTCCTGATGTGTAATCTGGTGTTCAACTTTCCTCTCACACAAAAGGGAGTGCTGTGCCTGTTAGTGAATCATTCGCAGACGACTCATCAGAATCTGCCTGAAATATTGATGTCGTCCGGCCGACTTCCAGATGCAGTTCGGGCAGCCCAAAGCCCGACGAAGGACTGTTCGTTACTCGAAAGCGGTCAATGGTCCGAGCGGTTCGACCGGCTGCAGTGGGTCGGGAGTGTGAGTTCGCGATGCCGGAAGCTGTCGCCCGGCTGCTCGACGCCGCTACCGTCGGCAATCCATCACATTGCCGACGTAGAATCCAGCCCACCCCAAGGTCGGCATTGGCCGAGGAGTCCGCGTTGAGTATCCGGCGGGTCACGAAGTGGAGCAGTCGTTCGAATGAGCGCTCGAAAATGCGGTCGAGCGGCAGAAACTGAGCCGGCTTCTGCCACAGCGTGGTCTATGGTTAGCACAACCCCACATACAACGCCTGCGCAATAGGTAGCGCGGTGAAAAGCGAAGGTGTACGTCGATCCCAACGCGGGTCTTTCAGTATTCGCAGACATTTCTTCGGTCGAGAATCTGCGAGCGCAAGGTGGGATCAGCAAGGTGCTGCGTGCCCGGCAAGTGATCTTCGCGTTGCGGTACATCCGCGATGTACCGCGGCACGGTCTGGGTGGCTCGCAAGGAAGAACCGACATCTTCGACGTCAGCTCGTCGCGCCGAAGTACACGGGTTGGCCGAAATGCTGATTGCGTGGCTCGTCGATTACCTGGCGGAACTGCTCGTAGCTGAGCGCCCACTGGTCGATCGACTGGATCTGGACCGCGTTGCCGTCAACCAGACGTTCGCCTTCGATGCGCCCGACCTGCATCTGCGCTTCGAGCGGATCAAGCACGGCATCGGCCGCCTGCCTGTCACTGTCGAAATGACCCTGAGCATACAGAGCGCGCTCGACGTTCTCGTGCCAGTCGCCGCCCATCTGGTAGCGCACCTGTTCGATAAAGGCGATTACGCCATGTCCGCGCGTCGGGCCGAGATGAATCCGGCGCAGCTTCAGACCGAACAGAAAATCTTGCAGCGCCACCTCGCGCACGCCGCGCTCGATGCACTGGTCCTGCACGCCGCCCATTTCGTTTTCGAGAAAGTCCTGGGTGTGCACCGCGTCGCCTAGCACCTTGAATGAATAGGCGTACGACTGCGTGGCCAGGAACACGCCGGTGCGCTGCGTGCCGTTGACCGTGCAGGTGACGCGGGCCAGCAACACGTCGTTAGCGCGTGCCTGTTCCAGTTGGCTTCGAGTCCAGTGCATGATCAGAGCAGACGGAAATTTGAAGATCTGCTCGTCCTCGATCAGCGGAAAACCGACCGAAAGCTTCATGGTCTCGGCGACGCTCAGCACCGAGAACAGGCAGTTGTCACCCGACGCGACCCGAAAGTACATCCGGTCCTTGTGCGGTGCCTGGCTGAATGGATGCCACGGCTGTCCCATGTTGTTGAGGCCGAGATCGACTCGGTTGAGCGCGCCGCCGTGCGCCCTGACCGTCGCGAAGTCGCGCCCTTCGCCCCGGCATCCGATCGGTAGGATCAGGCGGCCACCGCCCGCCGTCCTCAGCCGCAGCTTGTTGCGGAAGTAGCGCCGCACCTCGAGGCCGCGCGGAATGCCCCCGGTCGCCGGGCCGCCCGGCATGTCCTTGAAGCCGATCTCGAGGGCGAGTTCCAGGACCGCCCGTTTGTCGGCATCGGTGTCGGGCCAGGATGCGGCCTGCTGGACCACGATGGTCGCGCCGGCCGTCTTGCGCTGAACGAAGTTCATTGTCGGCAGTGTCGGATCGCGATAGACCCTGACAAACAACGCCTTGAGTTTCTCGTCACCCGGATCTAGCCGGCCGCCCGACGCACGCGCTTCCTTCCAGAAATATGCACACCACCAGCCGAAATCGAAATCCTGGTTGCTGGCATACAGTCGTTGCAGTCCCTTGAACTGATCGAGCTGCGGCTTGGTGATCCAGTCATGAGCCATTCCGGGTGCCTCCTGCAGGCCGTACGTGGTCGGGCGGTGCGATGAAGGATCGGCGCTGCCCGAAAACGCCGGTTGGCAAAATCGTGCGCGGTATCCTGGCGCAATGGCGTCATCCTCGCACAGGAGAGCGACAGTTGGATCGTCAGTACCGGGGGTTTTCTCGGCGACGAGGCACCCGACAACGATTGCCGAGACCGCACGTGCAAGGTTTGAAGGAATGCCTGGGCTACGTTCAAAGGCTTTCACGCTCAATTCCGCCAAGCGTGAGGCCACGAACTTCTACGTTTGGGAATCAGAGGACGCAGCCACGGCGTTCTTCACCGATGAGCTGCTCGACCGGGTCACCGGTCTCTACGGGGTACGCCCTGATGTCGAGTTCGTGCAGATTGCCACGTTGGTGGAAAACGTTCGAGCATGACGTCGTCTGGTGTCGTGGGTAGAGAAACGCGAGCTTGTCTACACCATGATGAATCCGTGCCGCATGCCGAGCATCACCGCTTCGGTGCGGTTGGTCGCACCGAGTTTGCCGAAGATTGACGAGAGGTGGAATTTCACCGTGTTGTCCGAGATGTCGAGGTGCCGCGCGATCTCCTTGTTGCCGAGTCCGTCGGCGAGCATCGCCAGCACTTCGATCTCCCGTAACGTCAAGGCTTCGAACGGTTCGCCGGATCCCTTCTGGCGCGACGGTCCTGTTTCGGCCAGTAGCCTTGCGAGGATGTCGGGCGTCAGCACGCAAAGGCCTGCGGCGACGGCTTCGATGGACACGACGATTTCAGCTGGCACCGCGTTGCGCGGCAGGATAGCCACCGCATCGGCGGGCAACGCATCGAAGATCCAGTCGCTGTCCGGGTCGTCGCTCAACAGGACGAGCGACGGTGACGCGGGCGAGAGTTCGAGTAGCGTCTTGAGCGCATCGCTCGCCTCCGGCGCGATGTCGGTGACGACCATATCCGGCACCGATCCGGCGAGGCAATCGACGAGCTTTTCGGCGTCGGGCGCGCTACCCAGGAACTCAAGTGCCGGGTTCGCCTCCACAAGCGCTTGCAGGCTTGCGCGCTCTTGCCACGATGCCGCAATCACTACGACCCGTAAAGGCGCCCTCCGTATCGTCTGTCCATCCGACATTTGGTCGCTTCCCGGACGTCACCTGCACGAATTCCGTTGGGGCCGTTCGCCCACCGTTACCGAACACTCGTGGCGTTCGCCGCCTCGGATCAAGGCGATGTGCAACTGCTGCCCAATGCTTGCGGAGCCCAGCGCCGCACTCACGTCACCCATGTCGCGGCAAGGCTTGCCGTCCAGTTCGATCAGTACATCGCCTATCAGCATGCCCGCCTGCTCCGCAGGGCCGCCCGGCGCAAGCGAATTGATCAGCAATCCACTGCTGAACGACAGGTTCATTTTATTGACCCAGGCGTCCAGCAGGCCGACCCGCTGCGTGCCGACACCAAGGTAGCCCCGCGAGACGCGCCCTTTAGCCAACAGTTCATCGGTGACGCGCTCCACGGTCATCCCCGGAATCACGATGCCGGCGCCGCGCATCAGTGCCGAGGTGCAGATGCCGATGACCTGCCCGCGCATGTCGGCGAGGGCCGCCCCGGAGAAACCCGGGCGCAGACCGCCGTCCAGTCGCACGAACGCATCGAGTTGTCCGCCTTTCCATGTGCGCCAGGGACCACCTATGCTGCCGATCACGCCAAAATCAGCGCTGACGCCGGAATCGTCCGCACGTGCGACGGCGAGCGCAAGATGACCCGGCTTCAGTGAGTGGGCGTCGCCAGAATCGATCGGGTCGAGGTCCACGCCGTCCAGTTTCAGCACGCCGACGTCGGACCCCAGATCCAGGCCCGCGAGGACTGCGGCGACCGTACGGCCGTCGGTCAATGTGACTTCGATGCCGTCCTCACGCCTGAGCGTGTGTGCAGCCGTCACGACGACGCCACGTCGCCAGATTACGCCACTCGACGGCATGCGATGTCGGCCGT
This sequence comes from Paraburkholderia sp. CI2, assembly GCF_014201055.1. NCBI lineage: Bacteria > Pseudomonadati > Pseudomonadota > Betaproteobacteria > Burkholderiales > Burkholderiaceae > Paraburkholderia > Paraburkholderia sp. CI2. The sequence goes on along the minus strand of NZ_JACHDL010000012.1, from coordinate 180,205 downwards.
GTACTGCGACGACACTGCGCCCGACTCGCGCGACGATGTCTGCCAGATTGTCCGAGAGATCCATCAAAGGATTTCCGCTCGAGGATGTGGTTTCCATTTCAAGCCCCCTGTCAATTGCGTGCGACCTGCCAGTGCTTCGCGTCGACGTTTGCTCGCCTGTCCAGCTAGCGTTATGACGACGGGTTCACAATGACAGAACGACGGAGGGCGCACACCACCCAAATGGGTAGCCGGGTAGATGCAATGCGGACTTCACGATGCAACGAGTCTGGTCTGCGACCAGCACGTCCCTGATCACACTGCGGTTAGCGCCGCCCGCTACGGCCCCATACATAGCGAACCCACCGCTGCCACCGGCTTTGCGGTGGAGCGGGCGCGTGGCGCGCAGTCTGCGCTTCGCAGTCGCGCTGGACGGACTTCTGCACCTGTTCGTGGATCTGCCTCAAACTCATGCCGCCTGGGCCTTTCAGTTTGTCGGGATCGGTAGCAGGATCGCCATCGGGATCGTCTGTCATGAGAGTCGCCTGTTTGTGATGAGGCGACTTGATCTTGATACAGATGCTCAGTAGCAGCAAGTTGGACACGGATCGCCGACCGGCGCGTAGTCCGACAGTCCTTGCCGGCATGGCGTTCGTGAAGTAGATTTTTCTAATGAGGTTCGAGCCGGGAGGGACGGCCATGGAACTGAGCGTGGAACGGGTCGAGGTTTGGGCAGCTACCATCGACGATAAACCGGGAGGCCTTGCGAAGGTCTTAAGCGTCTTGCGGGATGCTGGTGTCGACTTGCAGTTCGTCGTGGCACGTCGAACGCCAGAGGCAGCGGGTAAGGGAGTCGTGTTTGTCGCTCCGCTAGAGGGAGAAAGTGCGATCCGTGCCGCCACACAGGCGGGGTTCAGCGTCAGCCCGAGCCTTCACTCCATCCGTGTAATGGGTCTGGACCAGTTGGGCATCATCGCGCAATTGACCCAGATGTTGGCGGATGGGGGGATCAACCTTCGCGGCGTCTCGGCCGCTGTACTTGGCACGCAGTTCATTGCGTATCTCGCGGTCGACTCGTTGGACGATGCCGAAAAGGCGGTTGACCTTCTACAAAGGGCCTGAAGTACCCGTACCGGACTGCAAACCGGTTTGGCTCTTGCTGACGAGGCAAGGGGCCACTCTGTCTGACACGACTGCCGTCGACCATCTCAAATTCGTTGCGACAAAGCCGAGCAGCCATTTGAATGGCGAACGAAGCGCCGGGCATGGCGGCGAATCCCGTTGCCGGTAGGAGGTCGACAGTGATGAAGACACCGACGACCAGAAGGCGGGTGCTTTGGGCGCTCTCGCTTTGCATTATCGCGACTTGCATGGCAGTTGGCGGGGCATTGCTGTTCGAGCTGTCGGTGGTCGGCCATGCCGTGAGCGATTTTCGCCGGGACGCGGCCCTGGCGCAAGCGGGCATCGCACGTGGCGAGCCGGCTACGCCCGAGGAGCGCATCAACCCGCCCTATCTGAAGCGATACGGGTTGGACCGTAACCTGTACAAGGACATTCACGGAAACTTTTCGCCAACAGGTGCTGACTGGCGCCAATGGGGGTTGCGAACCAAGGTCGCAGCCACTGTGTTGTGGCTGGGTCACGATCCACCGGGAACGTGGTGGACCTACGTTCAGATCAAGTGCGTTGACCGGTTTCCTCGAGCTCACGCCGACAGCGAGCCGATCGTCGATGTTGCCGACGCTTGCCTCGGCGAGCCGCATTGATCGTCCCGTTGGTCACTTCCGATCATCGGAACGGCCAGCGCCGAGTGCCTCGAGCAACGGCCGGAGGGCATCCAGTTCCGCGCCGAAGCCACTCCAGTCTCCCGCCTTCAGTCGCTCGATGGCGCGGTCATAGTGGACAAGTGCCTCTCTCGCGCGAGCGTCCACGGTGCCTCGGGCTGGCGATGCCGCTTGTGCGGTCTCACTGAAAAGCGCCGCCAGCGCCTCATCCAGAGTGTTCTCCATCACCACACGGTCCCCATAGGCGGCAATCACCCGCTTCAACTCCGGCAACTGACCGGACGCCGCGCGCAAATAGAGCGGCGAAACGTAGAGGATCGAGTTCTCGATCGGCACGACCACGAGATGACCGCGAATGACGCGTGAGCCCATCTGGTTCCACAACGAGATCTGCTGCGAGATCTCGGTATTCTGCTGAATCCGCGCTTCGATCTGAAACGGCCCATAGATCAGCTTGTCCTTGGGAAAGGTGTACACGACGAGCTTGCCGTACCCGGGCGGATCGCAACGCGCCGCCAGCCAGGCAATCATGTTCTCCCGCTGGCTCGGCACCATCGGCAGCATGAGGATGAACTCGGCGCGTGCGTCGCCGGGGAGTCGCATGATCGTGTAATACGGCGGCATCGTGCTGGCGGTGCTTCCGCCATCCATTCCGACCAGCTCCCGGGGAAACTGCCACAGATCCTCGCGGTTGTAGAAGATCTCCGGCGCATCCATATGATAAGCGCGGTAGAGCTGCGCCTGGATCAGGAACAGATCTTCGGGATAGCGGATATGCTTTCGCAGCTCCGGTGGCATCGCGTCCAAAGGCTTGAACGAACCCGGGAAGATGCGCTCGTATGTGCGCAGGAGCGGATCGGCGGGATCGCTGACGTAGAAATCGACCGTGCCGTTATATGCATCGACCACGACCTTGACGGCGTTTCGGATGTAATTGGCGCCGTCGCCGAAACCCGGCCGGGAGTAAGGAAACCACTGGCTGACGGTGTAGGCGTCCTGGATCCAGAACAGGCGCCCATTGCTTGCGACGACATAGGGGTCATGATCGAGAGTCAGGAATGGCGCGATCGTACGCACGCGGTCCTGAATGTTGCGATGAAGCAGGATCCGGCTCTTGTCTGTGATATAGCCGCTCAGCAGGATGTTCGGATCGTCGAGCTGCCAGGCGAACAGACTCCGGCGTGCCACACTGCCGATGCTGACGCCATCGCGCCCGCTATATGTCGTGTAGGCATTAGTCGGCCGTTGGGGATAGTCGAACTCAGCTACGTTGCCATTCACGATGACGTAGTCCTGGCGGCCTTCGCTGAAATAAAGACGTGGTTCGCGAATGGCCGGGCCGCCGTTGGAGACTGGCGGAATATCGCGCAGATAGAAAAACGGTAAGCCCTCGGTGGATTTCTCGGTGACTGGCGACATCACGACGCCGATGCCGTGAGTAAAGATAAGGCGCAGGTTCACCCAGGTTTGGGCGTTGGTCGGAAGCATCGCCGGTTCCAGTTCACGCGCCGACAGCATTACCTGTCTGTATCCGGCGTCAAGCTGATAGCGGTCGATGTCCACCGAAATAAATTTGTAGTAAGTCCTGATCTCCTGCAACTGTGCATAGGTATCCATCAGCGGTTGCACATCCCATAGCCGGATGTTGTCGATGGTCGCCCGATTGGCCTGCAGCGAGTCGAGAGTCAGTCCCTGCTCGGCCTCAAACGGTTTAACCTCGATCTTTGCGAGGCCGTAAGCCTGTCGCGTTAGCGCGATAGTGTGCTCGATATAGGGTGTTTCCAGTTTCAGCTCGCTCGGTTTGACATAGAAGCGCTCAAACAGCGATGGATAGATCACAGCGAATACAAACGAACTGCCGAATACGAGCAGCGCCAGAACGACGGGTTGCAGATGGCTCCGCCGGCGCATGTTGATCCAAAGGGCAACGGATGAGGCCGCGGCAAGGCCGACAAGCATCCACAGGACCGGCAACTCGACGTGGACATCGGTATAGCTGGCGCCGACCACGACGCCGTTGTCGCCATAGAGCAGCAGAAAGCGGTCGAGCCACCACGACCAGGCCTTCACCGCAAAGAACAAACCGAGCAGTGCCGAACCATGAGTGAGGGGGGCGGCCGAGAGCGTGCGTGGTGGCCGCTCCAGCGCGATGTCACCGCGCAACCCGTAGACAGTACCTGCCACGATCGCGCTCCAGAAGATTAGCTGCAGCAGCCAGTTCTTGAGTGCGACATACGCGGGGAGCGAGAACAGATAAAAGCCGATATCCCTGTCAAAGATCGGATCGCGTTCGCCAACAGGGACCTGATAAATGAAGCGAAGCGCGAGGTCCCAGTTCGAGACTTCGCTAGCGGCAATAACCAACCCCAGGACGACCGCGGCGCAGGCAATACTGGAGCGCCAGGGAACGTGCGGCGCGATCAGTTCAGACAGTTCAACGGCAACTTCCGTCGGACCCGATCGATCTACAGATTGCGCTCGCAAGACATCGACGCGCCTCGCGTAACGATGCGCCAAAATCCCGGACAGCCATATCGCGCACGCCGAGACTGCAAACACCGTGGCAAACAGCAGCGCTCTCGCGCAGAGGATGGTCCAGAAAACGCCACCATAGCCGATCGAAGAGAACCAGAGCCAGTTGACCACGATGCCGGTGATGCGTCCGACGACAAGCAGGCCAACGATGACGGCCGTCACCGTGATTGCATAACGTCTCAGGCGCACGCCGGACTTCACTTCCGACCGCATGGTCTCTCCTGTGCTGGCCGTCGCCCTGCCCTGCTGCGATTGCGATCCGGGTTCGGATGGCTACATTAATTCAAGCTATCTGAAGCCGCTCCACGAACCATGACGAAAGACCCTTGTGGACGTGGCGCGAGTCAAAACGGACAGTGCCCGGCGCAGCGATGCGGCAATTATGCCAAAGTTCATCCATCGCAATCGACGCTCGACGTCGAACTCTCGTTGCAGGTGTCGACGGCGGCGGCACGCCCTTTGCTGCGTTGAAACGGTTCAGTTCATCTCACGAAAAGGGACCCCTGTCATGAAGCTCTACTATTCGCCTGGTGCCTGCAGCCTCGCCGACCATATCGCAATGCATGAGGCCGATCTCACTTTCGAAAGGATTCGCGTCGACTTGAAGTCCAAGGAGACCGAGACTGGGGAGCAGTTCAATCGGATCAATCCAAAGAGTTACGTCCCAACCCTCGAAATGGATGATGGTCAACGGCTTACCGAGAATATCGCGATTCTTTCGTGGGTCGCACAGCGCAAGCCTGCCCTTGCGCCGAATAGCGAACCTGGTAGCCTGCGCCTGCTCGAGATGCTCGCGTTCATTTCGACGGAAATCCACAAACAGTTCAGCCGTGTTTTCAAGCCCACTTCGGATGCTGAAGCAACGGCAGCGCGCGAGAAGCTCGGTCAACGCTTCCAGTTGATCGCCACCATGTTCAAGGGCGAATACCTGTTCGGCAGCGAAGCGAGTGTGGCGGACGCCTATCTGTTCACGATGCTGCTCTGGGCCAAAAAGGTAGGCATCGAAGTGCCGGAGAAATTGCGAAACTTTGCCGAACTGATGCGCGCGCGTCCGGCCGTCCAGCTTGCCATGAAGCACGAGGGACTCGACTGATGAAACGCAGATCCTCGCCGCGCGCACCTTTAGCTGGATGATTCGTGTGCGTTCGGGCTCGCTCAATGCAGCGTGGCGAGTGCGGCGCGGATACGCATCCCCTGCTCTTCGGAGACGAGCCGATCGAGCACTTCCGCGAAATGGGGGTGATGCATACCGGAATGGAGGTACTGCCACCGGTAGGCATGATGGAAATTCGCTTCGATCGACATGGCTTCTGCCTCGACGACGGCACGCCCGCAGTTCGCGATGAAATACCGCGAGTCCGCTGTCGCCTGCCCGCGCAAAATGCCATCGATCGCAATCATCAGGTCGATGAACTCGTTGACCGCGTTGTCGCGCGCCGCATCTGTCAGCGTAGCGTCGTGCCGCTTCCATTCCAGTTCATCGAGAATGGCGTGCTGACTTTCTTCCTTCCAGTGGTACAGAAATACATCCTTGAACAGCTCGGATAACTGATCGTCAGGATGAATGCTCTGGCGGTAGTGAATTTGCGAGAAGAGTTCAATATGCAGCGTCATGGCCAGCACCGCCCACGTGCTCTTGCCGAGGACCACGGCGGCAAGCGCATCGGGATCGACGTCGAAGCGGTAACCCGCGGGCAGCGTTTCGCCGATCATTTTTTCGATGCGGCGAAACAGCGCCTGGTGTTTAAGCTCTTCGTCGCTGAAACGCACGAGCGCTTCGAGCGCCACCTGATCGCCGAGCCAGTAGTCGCGGCTCACTTCCAGCACCTTGGCGTTAATGAAGCGCTCGACGAGCCCGAACACGTTCGCGTATGTGCGCCCCTGAATCTGGCTGACGAACCGCTTCTCAGCCTCCGAGAGCATGATGAAATCCGGCACCAGCGACAGCCCGTCCGGCAAATACTTCTGGGACATGTCGAAGGTACGGCCTCCAATCACGTCACGGTCGATGTCCCAACTGACCATCTTCGAAGCGCGAATGCATCGGGCGTAGCGATCGCGATCGGACAGCCGCAATATTGCGTTCATGAAAGTTCTCCCAATATGGACCGCCACGCGGTCTAGCGTTGAGTGTCGATTCACCGGGCGGAGCCAGTCGAAGGATCTGGCTTTCCGGCACGCTCAATTTACGATTGGGAGTCTTGAAGTTCTATGATCGAGTCGCCGGACGATATGACTGAAACGCCGTTTCGTCACGTTGGTCGCACAGGTCGACAATTGAGTGGGTAGAGACAGCGCGGCGCGTCACGGCAGGCATCACTGATCCCGCAGTGCGGCAACGCCACGCGTAGGTTGCGCGTGCTGCGCTGATGTGGCCACGCCGTTCGTCTTTCCTTTGCTCTTGCGCCAGCCGGCCGGCGGCATGCCGAATTCGCGTCTGAACGCGCGACTGAATGCGGCTTCCGACTCATAGCCAATCTGTTCCGCAACGGCGTTGAGCGGCTTGCTACCGATCAGAAGTTCGTGCGCCGCAATCTGCATGCGCCATCTCGCGAGGTATTGCATGGGCGGCTGCCCCAGAAGATCGGTAAAGCGTTGCGCCAACGCGGAACGCGACAGGCCCACTTTGCGCGCAAGTTCCTCGACGGTCCACGCATGCGCCGCCTGCGCATGAAGCAGCGAGAGCGCGCGTCCAACGTAGCGGTCACGCACGCCGGCGAGCCACCCGGTCTGGTTATCAGGTAGAGCTTCAATACAGCTACGGATTGCTTCGACAAACAGCAGTTCCGATAGCCTGGCAAGCACAATCGTGCCGCCCGCGCGCGAGTCGGCCGCTTCCGCGGCAGCAAGTTTGAGAGACGACTCGAGCCATGCCGCACGCGGATCCTGGCGCATGTCGATCTTGAACAGTCGCGGCAGCGATGAGAGCAGCGGATTGCTCAAAGTATCGTCGCAGGCCAGAAAGCCGCACACGATGCGCGTCACAGCGCCCCCGCCGCCATAGGACAGCGTCATCACTTCACCGGGTGCTGTCGCCATCTGCCCGGCCAGTAGCGAGTCCGACGGCACAGGGGAGATATCGATCGCGCTGCCGATGATGTGCGTTTCACCCTGAGGCACCACGATCAGTTCGCCGGCATGGACGTGAATCGCCGAACCGGGATCGTCGGCCAGCTTCGCCCAGCAACTCCCCTCTATGATCAGATGATAAGAAACGACGCGCTCGGAAGGCGGCAAGTAAGCGCCGCAGAGCGATGCATCGGTGCGACCGATCAGACACCACGGCGCGGTGAGTGTCCCGTTCAGAAACACGGCGCCGCTCAGACGAACAGCGCGCAGAACATCAGAAACTGCATCCATGGATAGCTCGCGTGAAATGCGTTTCCCGGGCGAGAAACCTGGCCGCCGTTCATTCGTCAGGATGGCCAAGGGCTCCATGTTATACCCGCAACCTCACTTGATGACAATTCCCTTACTGGCGTTTTGCGCGAGGCTTATCGGCAGGAAGTGGACGATCGGACAAGAAAGATCGACGCACGGACAGGACGGCAATGGCTTGCCGCGGGCAGAGTTCATGACAGGAAGGAACATCACGGATCGGCGTCATCCGTACTTCGCCAACAAGCCTTCCTCGGACTCTGGAAACCTGGCGCATCACCCAACTTGCACGAATCGGTTCAAGCACAGCAACTGACCGCTTCGCGCAAACACAGTAGCGTGAGACACCGATGAAACGCCTGATAAGCCGTGCGATGTACCACCCGATCATTGCGCTATCCGTTTTCCATCTGGCCGACGTTATGCATCACGTCGATTACAGCATCGCTGGTGCATTGCTGGTTCTGACCGCGAAAACGATCTCGCGGGTTTCAAGTCTGTTCGACAAGGGATAGAGCTGCGATGCGAAGCGTTCGTCGATCAACGTCCGAGCGCGGCGCTGCAATTCAGCATTGGCATAAGAGACACTGGCTGCGATCGGCAAATCGACGAACAGAGGCCATAAAAAAGGCCTGTTCGTGATGCAGATGCACGAACATGATCGATAGAATTTCCTCTAGCACGTTACACACGGTCCCGCGTCCGATATCTGTCGGACCGCTTTCTCACATCGGATCTCCGGTTAATTCAGCATGGCACGGCTTGCACGGCACTACGTCCCCGATCAACCGCAGCACGTTATCTTGCAGGGACTCGCGGGGCCCGCTTTCATGGACGAAGGAGACTACCTGTACTTCCTCGCCTGCGTGGCAGACGCAGCGCGCGTCGCCGATCTGGCGGTCCATGCGTGGGTGCTCATGCCTGATGCGGTACAGTTCCTCGTCACGCCTTCGTACGAGTCGAGCATCGCCATGGCAATGCAGGCGGTTGGCCGTCGCTATGCCGAGACCTTCAACCGCCGCCATGGACGCCGCGGTGCGGTATGGCGTGGCGAGTACCGGGCGACAGTGATTGAGCCCGACCGCTATTTCCTGCTCGCGAGCCAGGTCATCGATCAGGCGCCGGTGCGTAAGGGCCTGGCGGCCGAGCCGGGAAACTACCCGTGGTCGAGCTGCGCGCACCACATCGGGCTGCGTGTCGATAGGTTCATCAAGGACCATCCACTGTACCGGGCGCTCGGCAATACGCCGTTCGAGCGCCACCAGGCTTATCGCGATCTGGGCGCACAGCCTGTTGACGAACGCGAGATCAATCACCTGATGCAGTCGACGCTCAACGGCTGGGTGCTCGGCAGCCCCGCGTATTGCGAGTGGGCGGCGCAGACAGCCAATCGGCGCTTGATGCCACTGCTGCTGCGCGACCGGCCGTCCACGGTTCGCACCACACGCTCGCTCGTACACGCGGGCTGAGCAAAGAACGATCGAGCTTCGCGAGATTACACGACCGCGCCGACACCGCTCGTCGCGCGAGGCCCTGCATTTCACGCACAACACATTGCCGCTCGCGTCTGCGCGAATCCCTCGCGATAGCGAGCGGTGAGGTGTGTGGCCGTGCGCCGCAGCAACGTCCGGTCGATCGTCAGGGCATGGAGCATTGCCTGCGAAAGTGCCTCGATCCCGACGCTGCCCGGCACGCACGCTGGCTCCCACGTCGCGGCAAACGCGGACTGTTTGGTCGTGTCGTTCGCGCGCGCCGGATGGAAGAAGTTCACCCGCGGCAAGCCGCACGCCAGCGCGACGATCCGTCCGTGCAGGCTGCTTCCCGCGTAGGCCGTGGCGTCTGCGATCAGTGCGCAGATGTCCCATATCTCCAGCGAACGGAAGAGTTGCGTACGTGAGACCTTCATCCGTGCCGCAACCCGCTCGTAGCAGGCCATATCGTCATGCCAGGGCGCCGCACCCGCTCGAAAGAACACAATACCGAGCCCGCTCTCGTTCGACACGCGATCGAGCTCGCGCGCAAGCACATCGAGCGTTCCGTCGTCGCCGAAATCCGCACTGAACTGCACGGCGACATACCCCTCGGGAAACGCCCTTTGCAAATCCGCCACGCCGCTGCGTTCCCTGCACGCGCGAATGTTCGCGCCGAACAGCTCCGTCACCATCACTGCCGGATCCGGCACGAGCCGCGCGAGAATGCCTGCTGCGGCGAGCCCGTTCTGGGTGTGGATGTCACGCACGCTGACGTCGTCGGCTTGCGCGAGCTTCGACAGGACTTCTGCTCGCATCCCGGGATCCAGTCGCTCCACATCGACGCCGCCGGCGGCTTGATAAGTGACGCTCGACGCACAGGGAAACATCGCGCGAGACGTCATGTAGGGGGCAAGCGCATCGAGACGCGTCAGCGCACGTGCCCACGCGCGTCGCTCGTCGTTGTGCGTTTCCAGTCGCGCGATGATCTTCTGTGCCTGGTCCCACGGCAGCAGCATCACCGCCGCCTCCCAGTCGCCGCAAGTCAGGATCTCGCCGCCTGCGTGCACGATATGCACACGGTCCTTGCCGCGTTCGGCGGCCAGTTGCGCGAGCGCCTGAACAGCGTGGCCGCCGTGGACGCGCAGGTCGCGCTCCGCGAGCCCGGCGAAGATCACGTCGTCGCACGCAAGCAGTTTTGCGACGACGTGAGGGAACAGCAGGTCACCCAGGTTGTGGCGATCGAAGGCGCCGAACACCACGACCGCATCATGTTTTCCTGTGTCTCGCATCATGATTCGGGCCCCGACCTCCCTCGGTACGAAGTCGCCGCTTGTCGCGCCACTCCTCCACCTGCCAGGCGATGAGTCCAGGCAGAAAGACGATGATGTCACGAATACGGCGCGCACCCGCGAGCGCGAGGCAAAGCTGCGGATGGAAACCAGGCACCGTGCCGATCAGCAGAAATCCACCTTCCTGAACGCCGAGTGCGCCAGGCACAAAGAACGCGACGCTACTGAGCGCCTGGATGAGCGACTCGAGTACGACTGCCTGCAGGAAACCTGCTTTTGCCGACAGAAAATAGAGCGCGAGCCATAGCTCGAGCGCCGTCGCGATGCATTGGAGTGATTGCCAGATGAGCAGGTAGCGGATGATGACGCCGGGCTGATGCCAGAGCTCACTGATCGATTGATCGATGCGCACCGACTCGCCGACGAGCGAGCGGAACTTGCCGCTCGTGATGCGATTGAAAAGTTGATTGCCGAGCGGCGGCGAAGGCGGCCCACCCAACGTGTATAGGTCGTCAGATACGTTGTCTGCGCACCGGTCAGCGGACCCGTGCGAACGCTCGCAGCACGGCGTCGCCGCGCGGCGTCACGTGAGGTAACCGGAAGCCCGGCCCAGCTGGCTCATTCGCAATCAACTGCAGTTCGCGGAGCGCGCCAAGCTCTGCCCGATCCGAATCAATTCGTTCAGGCGCATCCTTCAACAGCAGCAACGTGGCCACTTCGTGCGGGCTCAACATGTCGTTTACTTCACGGCGGGAGCGAAGGAACGGGTGACCAGATCCGGCCACGGCTGCATCGGCAGCACGCGAATACCGGAACCGGCAGGATTGGTGGAAGCTCGTCGCCTATCGGGTTGACGAGCGACGTGTGCGAGGCGGACCTCGTCGTTCCGCCGTGTCAGGCGTCGCCTTTTCGACGCGCTCGAGAAAGGCACGGACCATTTCCCCGACCTGTGCCTCGGCGACGGACGCGCCGTCCGGCTGCACTTCCGGCGGCACGGCCGCGCGCATCATCGCGTCGACGCCCGTTGCGCAGACCGGCAGGCCAGCGGGCCTGGTGTCCTCGTGGAGCTCACGCTTGTCGTCGTGATCGCCGCCGGCGTGGCACGGTCTGATTGTTTTAGACGCGATGTCCATCCAGCCGCGGGTGTATCCGGCGAACTGCAGGGTAAGCCAAGGCATCACATCCGCTTGACGTCTGAGGAACTGTTCAGGCGTCTGGGCGCGCAATACGCTTTCCCAGTGCAGCGCGGCACCCGTGACCGCGGACCTGTAGGTATCCACGTTCAGCCGTATCAGCGCGCAATAACCGGCGAGGAACTGGTTGGGCAGTTGCGACACGTCGGTCGGAACGGATAGGGTAAATGGCATCTGTTTTGGGCTGCTCACGGAATATCTCTCAGGTTCTCGCGGACACGGCGATCGCTGCCACTGCGATTCGTGAAGGTCGTTCCCACACCGGGCCGTTGGCCAGGCAGACGGTCTGAAGCTGTCTTAGAGCAGCCATTCTAACTTTGTTAATTCGGGTTACGATTTTTATGAGCCAGGGAGTTTCCCCAATATGTGGGAAATTGACGCCTGTGATGAGTGGAGCGAACCCCTCGCGCGCCGCACGACGCGACGCGACGGGAATACCGCGCGGCGCGTTGCGAGCCTCGTCATGCAAACGCTACGACGCAGCAAACAGAACCCCAACCGCCGGCATGAAAGCTCCGCTGAAATGTCGCCCGAGGAGCCCATTACAATGGACGCTATCCAAAATACGAATGCGACCTGCCATGCATCTTGCCTCGCGCCGTCGAGCGCAAAAACGAACAGCCCCGTCAGCCTGGATCGCCGCATGCGTCGCGCTTCTTTTGTTGTCGCCACCCATCCTTGCCCAGGACGAAAAGCCCGGTATCGCCTTTTCCTCGATCGAGCCCGGCGCATCGCTGCCCGCGGGCTGGAAGAACATGCCGGTCGTGCGCGGCAAGCCCATCACGCAATACACGCTCGTTCGCGACGACCACACCACTGTGCTGCAGGCGGACGCGAACCGCTCTGCTTCCGCGCTGATGCACGAGGGTGATATCGACCTCGCTCGCACTCCCGTCGTGGCATGGCGCTGGAAAGCGGATAGACCGATCGAAGGCGCCGATAACCGCGTGGCGTCGAAGGAAGACGCGCCAGCGCGGCTGGTGTTCATGTTTGCCGGAGACAAGAGCAAGCTGTCGCTTTTCGACCGGGCGAAGATGGGGCTGGCCAAGCATCTGAGTGGCGAAGATCTGCCCTATGCCACGTTGATGTACGTGTGGTCGACCACCGCCGCGCCGGGTACCGTCATTGCCAACCCTCGCACGAACCGCGTACAGATGATCGTGGTCTCCGGTCTGCCTGGCGATGCGGGTCAGTGGCAAAGCCTGCGCCGCAATATCGTGCAAGACTATGAGCGGGTCTTTCACGAACCGCCAGGACGAATCACAGGCTACGGGCTGCTGACCGATACCGACAATACCGGTACCACGACACGCGCCTGGTACGGAGACGTCCAGTTCCTTCCCGGGCCTTGATCACCGGGTGCCGTCGAGTCGATCGAGCCCGTCGGCGCGGCGTGGCCGGCTGAGTGTCCCGCGCGCTTTCGTAAGCGGAGATGACGCGCCTTGCCGATCACCGGCTTGCTTTGGGGCGCAGCCATCGACCCTTCATTCCTCAGGCGCTCAGATGAGTTCCCGCAGTTTGTAGTACCACATGCCCAGAATCAAAGCCTGGGTGCGCAGCATCTTGCCGCCCGGGAACCGTCGATGCCTGATGCTGCTGAATACGTCGAATCGGGAAGCGTCGCCGCCGATCGCGTCCGCGAGAATTTTGCCGGCCATTCCCGCGAACACCAGCCCATGTCCGGAGAAGCCTTGTACATAGTAGAAGTAGAGGTTGTCGCCGACACGACCAGGATCCGGCGCGCGGTTCATCGTGACGTCGACAAAGCCGCCCCATGCAGTCGATGTTCACGCCGTCGAGCTGCGGAAAAACGCCCGTCATGCGCCTGCGCATGCGGTCGATGACTTGCCGCATCGCTACCGAACCCGTGTCGATGCGCGTCCGCAGGCCAATGCCGTTCATGCGTACCCCATCGTGGTTCCGCCGGCTGCATGCCCTCTTCCACGAACGCGTCGACGGACCACGTATCGACGAACTCGCTTCGCGCCTTGCGGCGTTTGGCGACCTGGAAGTCCCGTTCCGCCACCTGAATCGCCTTGATGTTCAGCCGGTGCGCGAGCGCCGCGTCACGAAGATCGGGGAAATGGCCACGAGCGCAGCCGCGCTGCGGGCCGAGACGATGGTTGCCGCGCGGGAACGCGCGTTGCTCGATGTGCATCGTCAATACGAAATGCATAACGAGACACCCTTGGGCTGCGCGTTTTTCGCGGCCGAACGGCGCGACCAGCGGGGCGAGCGTCTATGTCCCGGTCGCGGACGAGATCGACTATCCCGCCGATCTGGAGGCCGCGCGCGACCGCCGGCAACGCAGACGTACGTGGCAAGCGTTCAGTTGTGGGAGAAAAGCGATGTCCATTCAGGAATATGCGCCGTATCGCGGCTGCAATATCGAGGTGAACGTTACGTTATCGAAGACGCATTGGCTCGGCGGCAAATATCGCCGTTATCGCGTGTCATGGACCGTGACGTTGCCCGGCAATCCGGAGCAGGAACTGCTGAGTTTTCCGGAACAGTTCGATTTTCTGACCGAGCATGAAGCGTTCAAGTATGGAGAAAATCGGGCGCACACCTTTGTCGATTCGATGTTGTCGACGCCTTCTCAAAGGCGCAGGCTCCGCGACGCGGTCGCTCGGCCCGCAACGCGCCAGGACGTTTTTTAATGCGCCGGCGCGCCCTTTCGGAGCGGGCTTGATCGTGCCACCGGGTGGCGACCAGCGCGACGAGCAAGCAGCGTGCGCGCAAGCTCCGTAAAGCCCTCGCTCGGGCGACGTCGCCACCGACAGGCCGGTTCATCGATGTTTGAACACGATGCGCGCAGAGCGACGATGTTGTTCGGGGGACAGAAAGGTAAATACAATGCGACGCATGGCCGGTTTATCGTTGACGTTTTTTCGACGCAGGAGAAACATCGCACGAGATCGGAGCAGCCCCGTCCATTCCGCTGCCCCGATGTGTCGCGCCGCGCGCGGTAATCTGGAAAACATCGTCGTGGTTGATCATGCGGCGGCATCTTCCATTACTGCCCTCCTGGCGGAGTCTGAATCAAGGCTGGTCGCGTCATCAACTCCTTTGCGGGTGACCCGCGGAAACGAGGTGCGAGTTGTGCCAATCCGAGCGAGCACGCATGCGGGACTCCCATGAGCCGGTAGCCGCCGGGCTTCGAAGCACGTCCTGGACGCCGACGCTCAGCGGCTCGCTGCTCGCGCTCGTGTTCTGGTGGCAGTCACTGACGCCGACACTGATTCCGCGGTCGTGGGGAACGCAAACCGTGGTCGGCGCGTTCTGTCTGGCCATCGGCTATGGGATAGGCACATTGGTCGGCCGCGGCGTGCATCGGCTGCTGGAGCGATGGGGGCGCGTGGCCGGCAGCGAGGTCCGACGGCGCAGCTGGATCGTTCTGGCAGCGGCGTGGCTCATTGCACTATTCGTTGGCTCGAAGCTATGGCTCGGCTGGCAGAACGAGCAGCGTAGTTTCATGGGGATGGCGCCGATCGCCTGGTTCGACGCCGTGCTGGTGATCGTCCTGTCGCCGTTGAGCGCGGTGTTGCTGGTAGTCATCGGGCGATTGACGGCGCGCGGTGCCGCCGCAGTCAAGCAGGTCATCCAGGGCCACGTGCCCCCGATCGTTTCGGTGCCGGCAACAGCGCTGCTCATCATCGTGATTGGCATGGCGCTCGGTCGCGGAGTGGCCTTTCCCGCCCTCACCACGGTCTCCAACTTCGTCCACGGGCGGGTGAACGAGAACACGACCGAGGGAATCGTGGCCCCCACGTCGCCAACGGTGTCCGGCAGCAGCACGTCGTTCGTCGCATGGGACACCTTGGGCCGCATGGGGCGCGGCTTCGTGGCGACAGCGACAACCACGCAAGAGCTCGCGAAGTTCCACGGGACTGATGCGAGACTGGTCGATCCGGTGAGGGTCTACGTCGGAGTGCGTTCCGCGGACTCCCTCGAGCAGCGTGCGCAGATTGCGGTCCGCGAGCTCGAGCGCGCCGGCGGGTTCGAGCGGAAAGTGCTGGTCGTGTGGATACCCACCGGCACGGGCTGGATAGTCCCCAAAGCCGCGGCTTCGCTGGAGCAACTGCACGGTGGCGACACGGCGATCGTGGCGATCCAATACTCTTTCCTGCCTAGCCGACTCGCCATTTTCATGGATGCTGGTCTCGCGAACGAGGCGGGTGTCACGCTCTTCAACGCGGTTCGCGCCCGATGGTCGATGCTCCCGCCGAAACGACGGCCAAAGCTCGTTCTGTTCGGCAAGAGTCTCGGCGCCGCGGGGGTGGAAGCGCCTTTCGTCGGGAAAGACGCCTCTGCCTCGGTAGCCAACATGATTGCCCGAACGGATGGCGTGCTGATCGTCGGCGCCAAACAAAGCAACCCGATCCATTCGCAACTCACTCGCGAGCGCGATAGCGGGTCGCCCTTCTGGCAGCCGATCTTCGATGGGGGGCGTTCGGTACGGTTCTTGAGCCGCGATCCGCATCAGGTGGCATTGGACACCGACTGGCCGGCCCCGCGAATCGTGTACCTTCAGCATCCGGCCGATCCGGCCGTGTTCTGGAGTGCCAGTGCGTTCTGGTGGCCGCCCGAATGGCTGGCTCGGCCACGTGGCTTCGACGTGCCTGACGCCATGCATTGGTTTCCCATCGTCTCGGGCGTGCAGGCGGTGGGCGATCTGATTCACCAACTCGGCGTGCCGGCGGGTTTTGGTCACAACTACTCGTCGGAGGACTACGCCAACGGCTGGGCCAGCGTGGTGCCTCCCGAGGGCTGGACGCACGCCGATACCGAACGACTGGCCCGGTTCCTCGACCAGATTGCCGGCGATGAATCAGAGCCGTGACCGAGCTGAAGGCGAACGGATTGGGGCGGTGCCGCTGCAGCTTGCGGCGCGCACCACAGAACATGGTCTAACTAACGCCAGGCTCGTGTGAACTCGCCGACCACGCGCGCCAGATGCGCCTGCATCGCCGTGCGCGCGGCGGTCGCATCTCGCGCCATGATGGCCGCAAAGATGCGCTGATGGTCATCCTGTGACGCCGCCCGCAATGCGGGAGTATGAAAGTGCTCCTCGATCTTTTTCCACAACGGGTCGGCACGGGAGTTGTCCCACATCGCTGTCACCACGAGCCGGAGCATTTCGTTTCCCGTCGCCCGCGCGATCGCCAGATGGAAATCACGGTCGGCGGCCTCGTTCGCAGCCTTGTCGTCCATGTTTTCGCGCATCGCGCGCAACGCGGCGAAGAGCCGGTCGAGGTCTGAATCTTTGCGCTCGGTAGCGGCTAAGGCCGCGATCCCGCTTTCGATCACCGCCCGCGCGCGCAGCGTCTCGATCGGGCCCAGTCTGCGCGGCAGTTTAAACATGGCGGAGCGCGCCTGCGGCGCTGCTGCTGCGCCCCGTGCCCGGCGGCTCGATCAACGAGGACCTCGCCGACGCACTGACCGGCAAGGTCGCGACCAATGCGGTCGCACAGGGCATCATGATCGTCTATACCGGCGGATCGTCGCCGCAGGATTCCGCGCCACAGGTGATGCGATGGCTCGCGGCGGGCTGGCTCGTACCGGGCGTGCCGAATGCCGTCGCGCTATGGCTCGTGATCGGCGGCGCCACGGTGTTCCTGTTGTCGCATACGACCTTCGGCCGCACGCTGTACGCGATCGGCAATACCGAACGCGCGGCGTATCTGTCCGGCATCAATACGCGGCCCGTGACCGTGGCCGCATTCGCCGTGTGCAGCGCGTTCGCGGCGTTCGGCGGCGTATTGCTCGCCGGTCATGCGTCGAAGGCAGCGCAGTCGATGGGCGATGCCTACCTGTTGCCGGCGATCGCGGCAGTCGTGCTCGGCGGCACATCGATTCTGGGTGGACGAGGTTCATACCTCGGCACCGTGGCTGGCGCGATCCTCATCACGCTGCTGCAGTCGATCCTTTCAGTCGCGCAGATGCCCGAGGCGGGACGTCAGATCATCTACGGCGCGGTGATAGCGGCAATGTTGCTGCTGTATGGGCGCAGCAAGCGGGAAGCGTAGTTTGAGTCGATCCGCTGGCGCGTCCCTCCCGGCCCACCAACAGCAACGGCTCCAAGCCTCTCGACTACCCTGCCACGCGCAAGCTCATCCATGAGCATCCACCCACGCGCGCGCCCAATCCAGGCCTGCATGGTGGGCTTCCTCCTCGCTATCGAATAGTCCCAGAATGCCTGATGCTTCGATCAGCTTTCCGCCTCGCGTAATGGTTCCGCTCGCCGCATAGCGCTCCGGTTGCAGGATGCCTTCGCCTTCCTGCTGAAGGATGGCATGCCCCCACAACGTGTACCCGTCGTAGTCGATCGTTTCCATTAGCGCACGACCCTGACGGACGCGGCGCGAGTCGTCACTCGAAGCATGTTCGCGCGTGCCTCTGGTGGATTCCAGACCTCAGCGTAGTCCGATGCGTGCGCGCCCTTGCAAGGCGTCATGATCAGAACCGTGAATCCTGTCTTTTTCAAGATTTCTCCTTTCCAGCGATTTTCTTCAGCGGCTCGTCGCAACTGTCACTATGTCCGGCACATCCAGCATCCCTACCGAAGCAGGTCGGGAATTCAGGCAAACGCAGCGAGTCAGCTGCGATGCAGTATGGCCGAGTGTGTCATTCACCGCTTTGAATCCGTTCCGATCGCCGCAGCGCGGAAAAGACGCGTGGGCATTGAGACCTCACTTGCGGGGAGCTATCGCGGAGACTGGTCGCTCGCTCGCCGCGGTCGACGAGCGTTTCGCGCTGGTCGGCGCGGTTGAAGATGTGACATTGTATCGTCAGCCTGCGGGAGTCCTGATAGTCGCCCCCGATAGCGTCACATCCGCTGAATATGTGTGCCAATATGTGTACCGCGAAACGAGTCGACGAAGGAACGTTTCGTGCGAGCGCTACAGCATCCCTGGTTTCCCGACGGTCAGGCGAATGCACTCTTCCCCCGACAGGGGCACGGCGCCCCGCGCCGCACAAGGTAATACGCACGCTGCCTCGTCGCAGCCCGCCCGCTCGTGGGCCGCCGATCTCGGGCCGGGGCTGGCAAGTCTCGGCTGCGATAACGATCCCAGCGGTATCGCCACATATTCACTCGCGGGCGCGTGGTACGGCTACGACCTGCTGTGGACCTGCGTGCTGTCGTTTCCGTCGATGGTCGCGTTGCAGTTGGTCTCGGCGCGTGTCGCCGCCGTCACTGGACATGGCCTGACCGCGAACATGCGCGCGCACTATTCGCCGGTGTTCTTCTATTTGGCGGTGGCGCGGTTCGTGATTGCGAACACGCTGAATATCGCCGTCAATGTGATGGCGATGGCCGCGGTCGTGCAACGCTTCACTCATGGGGCGCTTTGGTTACTTGCCCTCGCATGCGGTTGCACCTCGATTGCGTTGCAGTGGTTCATTCCCTATGCGCGCTATGCGCAGGTGCTCAAATGGTTGATGCTGCCGATGCTCGCGTATGCCGGTGTGCTGCTGATCGTCGATGTGCCGTGGCACACGGTCGTGCTGCGCTCGCTCGTGCCGCACGTCGAGTGGAAAGAAGATTTCGTCACGATGCTGATGGCCGTGCTCGGTACGACGATGAGTCCCTATCTGCTTTTTTCGCAGGCCGAGCAGGAAGCACAGGAACAGCATCGACAGCACGAACAGCACGCGGCGCGGGGCGATCGGCATTCGTCAGAGCAGCTTCGCCGGTTGCGCATGCAGACCTTGACGCGCACCGCGCTATCGAGCGTGGCCGCATTGTGCATCATGATTGCGGCTGCGGCGACGCTGCATGGTGCACAGACGCGCCCCGGCGAGCCCATGGAGCTTTCCAGGGTGCTCGAGCCGCTAGTGGATGGCTACGCCGGCACACTGCTTGGGCTTGCACTGATCGGCTCAGCGCTGCTCGCACTACCTTCGCTCGGGGGTTCCGCTGCGCAAGCGGTCGCGAGTTCGTTCGACTGGCCCCACGGCCAACGGCGTGATCGGCGCATTGCTGTTCTGCTCGTTGCGCTCGCGGGGCTCGGCACGCTGCTTGGCGTTGCGCTCGGCCTATGGCACGTCGACCCTGTCAAGGCGCTGTACTGGAGCGCCATCGTCAACGGTATGACGATTACGCCCGTGCTGGTGCTTCTGGTGCTGCTGAGTGCGAAACGAGAAGCGGTCGGCGAAATCGTCGCGCACTGGTCGTTACGCGCGCTCTGCTGGCTCGCGACCCTGATCACCGGCATGGTCGTGGTCGCGCACTTCGTGCTCGAAGTGGCGGAGCGCGTGTCCTGATGAACCCCTCACACCCGATTTGCACCGCAGACGCGCAGGCTACCTCACGCTTTTGAGATGTTCAGCGAGGCGAGCGAACATCGCGTCACACCATCGGTATGCCCGGACAGCACGATGCCACCACGCTCTCGCGGACCGTTCGAGGCGAACCGGTTCGCCTTGGTACGCTCGGCGTTATGGAACAGCTCGCTGTCCACACCTGGATCCGCGAGGTATTGCTGCACGAAGCCGATCAGTTCCAGATTGGAGTCGCGGCTGACAGTCGCGAAACCGGTCAGCCGTTCGAGCAGCGCACGGCTCGACAACTCACTCATCGCCGGGCACTCCGTAGCTCGGCGCCGCGGTTGGATTCAACGCGCGTGCGATGTAGTCCCGCATCTGCGGCCGATACGCTTGCCAAAGCGCGGCAAGTTTGCCAATCGGATCGTCGTCGGCCCAATCGACACGCAGATCGACGATCGGCCAGACCTGTGTATCGACGATCTTCAGAGCCGCGGAATGCACGGGCCCTGCTTCTCCGCCCGCTTCGACGGCCGCATGCATCGCGTGCAGCAGACGATCGGCGAGCGCGCCTTGTGCGCTCTCGAACGCTTTCACCATCGCGTCGATCACCGGCTTGCCGGCGAGCAGATTGCCCGCTGCCACACACTGATTTCCCGCGACGGCGTGATGCACGCCGAGTGCTTCCTTGCCGGTGAACATCGCGGTTCGCCCCTCACTGTCGACCACCGTCACCTGCCGGTATTCGCTCCATTCGCTCGCGCCTAGCGCCCGTTCGAGCGCCGTATCCGCCGCGATACGCCCGCTTTCCAGCAGATCGAGAATCTGCGGCCCGAGCGCGGGCAGCGTCACGTTCTGCGTCGCCACCGCACCGACGCCCGCGCGCGCCCACGGACACCTCGCACCCACCGCAATGCTCGACGAACTGATCGCGATACCGAGCTGACCGGTCTTGCCGCAACGTCCAACGATCGAGAATGTCATGGCTAGCTCCTCACGCCTGGGATGGCTTCCAGTTGTCCGGAATCACGGCGATCACGTCGATTTCCATCAGCCATTGCGGCTGGCCGAGCGCGCTGACACACAGCCCCGTCGAAATCGGATACACGCCCTTCAGCCACTTGCCGACTTCCTGGTACACCGGCTCGCGATAACGGGGATCAGTGATGTAAGTCGTCGTCTTGACGATATGCGACAGGTCGCTGCCCGCTTCCTCGAGAAGTTGCTTGACGTTCTTCATCGCCTGCTCGGCCTGCGCGCGCGGATCGCCGAGACCGACCAGGTTGCCGTCGAAATCCGTACCGACCTGGCCGCGCACATAGACCGTATTGCCCGCTCGAACCGCCTGGCAAAGATCGTTATCGAGCGACTGGCTCGGGTACGTATCCTTCGTATTGAACATGCGGATGCGGGTATGCGTAGGCATCAGTTCACTCCCACTTCTTTGGTCGTCGGCGCGTGCGATTCGTCGCACGCGGTATCGGTTGGATTCGCGCCATGCACGCCGCGCGCGTCCTGCCGACGCTGCGACGCGTCGCGATACGCGAGGTATTTGCGCTGCGTGACGATGTGATCGGCGATGTGCTTTGCGTCGTGCCAGACGCCCCAGATAAACGACGACGCGCGCCGCGACAACCACGGCAAGCCGAGGAAATACACGCCCGGTTCCTTCGATACACCGCGCTGATGCTGCGGCTTGCCCTTATCGTCGAATGCGTTCACGTGCAGCCAGCTGAAATCGACGGCATAGCCGGTGGCCCAAATGATCGTGCTCACACCCGCCTTCTTCAGATCCAGTTCCGGGAGCGGATGCGTCACGCACTCCGGGTCTGGTGGAAGCAGGCGTGCGTCGGGGTCTTCCGGCAGGTCCACGCCGTTGCGCTCGACGTAGTCGTCGGCCGCGTCCAGTAGCGACATCAGGTTTTCGTCGCCACGCTTCAGATTGGCGGCGAGGTCCTGTTCGAAGGTCGCGACGCCATTCGCGAACGATTTCGTCGTGCCGACCAGCGTCATGCCCTGATGAGCGAGCCTGCGAAAATCGATGGTCTGGCCGCCGTACGCGCCGCTGACGGCAATGGTCACATGCTCGCGTCCCGGCACGGCGACTTCCTTGTCCCATTCGCCGAGTACACCGAGCCACCAGCAGAAATCGCGACCGCGATAGGCGCGCGGCGGACGGTCATGCGCACCGACGGACAGATAAACCTTGCGGCCCGCGCGTTGCAGTTCGTCCGCGATCTGCACGCCGGACGACCCCGCGCCAACCACGAGCACCGCGCCTTCGGGCAGCTGCGCCGGGTTCCGATAGTGGGCCGAATGAAGCTGCGTGAGCTCGACGTCCTGTGGCGCGATGGGGGGAATGACGGGCCGCTGGAACGGCCCCGTCGCAACGACCACGCGACGGGCTTCGATCGTGCCATCGGACGTTGCGAGCGCAAATCCTGCCCGGCCCTTCAGACGCTCGACGCTCGTGACTTCGACGCCCGTGCGGATCGGCGCATCGAACTTGCGCGCATAGGCCTCGAAGTAATCGGCGACCTGATCCTTGGCGGCGAACCCATCAGGATCGAGTCCTTCGAACTCCATATTAGGGAAGCGGTCGTGCCAGGCGGGACCATTGGCGACCAGTGAATCCCAGCGGCAGGTACGCCAGCGTTCGGCAATGCGGTCGCGCTCCAGCACGAGATGGGGTACGCCGAGTTTGCTCAGGTGTTCGCTCATTGCCACGCCAGCCTGACCCGCGCCTATGACCAGCGTGTCGATCGACAATTTTTCAGCCGACATGGCCTTCTCCTTCTGAAAAGCGCTCTGGATTCAGGTCACTCTCTCTCTTCGGTCGGACAGAATGTACGCCGCGCGGCGGGCAACAAAAACTATATTTTAAAAATGCTTTGCATCGTTTTTCGCTATGCAATCGACAATTGGCGAGCGACAATCGGTTCGACCGAACACGGAGCAACTGATGGACGGCAACTCGATACGCTACTCGTTGCGTCAGCTCAGGTATTTTGTCGTCACGGCCGAGACGCTTTCGTTCACCGCCGCGGCAAAGCGCCTGCACATTTCGCAGCCGTCCATCTCGACGTCGCTCGCGGATCTGGAGGAATCGTTCGGCGTCCAACTGTTCATCCGCCATCACGCCAGCGGGCTGTCGCTCACGCAACCGGGCCGCGATCTGCTCGGCCACGCTCGCAATCTGCTTCAGAACGCCGAAGAATTGCAGCTGACCGCGAAGGAAATCGACGGCGGCATGTCGGGCTCCATCTCGCTGGGCTGCATGGTGTCACTGGCCCCGCCGCTGATGCCAGGCATCATCAGCCGCTTCGTGCGGGACTATCCGGCAGTCACCTTCCGTACGACGGAAGCGCATCAGGACACGCTTTTGAGCGGCCTGCGCGACGGCTCGCTCGATATCGCGCTGACCTACAGCCTCGATATCGCCGATGGAATCGCGTTTACCCCGCTGCTTTCGCTGCCACCGTATGTCATCCTGCCTAAAACACACAGGCTTGCACGGGCCCGCAAAGTGTCGCTGGCCGATCTGCTGCCCGAGCCCTATGTGATGCTGGACCTTCCGCATAGCCGCGAGTACTTCTCCGCGCTGTTCGACGCAGTCGGCAGCCGCCCTACCGCGGCTTTCCGGTCGTCACAGCCTGAAGTGGTGCGTGGCATGGTTGCCAACGGCTTGGGTTACAGCATACTCAACTTCCCGCTGAAGTCGACCCGAACAGTGGACGGCGAAGACTTCGTGATTAAACATTTCAAGGAAAGCGTCAATGCGACGACGCTTGGCATCGCACTATCGGGCGCCGTCAAGCCGCGCGAGGTTGTGAAGCGCTTCTCGGCATTCTGTGAAACGTATATTCGGCGCCTCCACATCGGTTAGCGGCCCGGAAAGCCTCTCGGCATAGGCTTGAGCTATGCACTGCATGCAAAAACAATATTTTACCTAGCAATTTGGATTGTTAGATTGGTGCTCATCGGATGCACACACTGATGGGGGGCCCCCTATGTCAGCCATTCTTCAGTCGACGGACGCTGAGCTCGACATCGTTCGCGCCCTGCGCGAGAACTGCGAGCGTCCGTTCGGGGATGCACACGCAATGCCGCCGGCCGTCTACACGTCGGAGGCGTTTCTCGCGCTCGAACGGCGCGACGTGTTTCGCAACGAGTGGTTGTGCGTGGGCCGCGCGAGCGCGCTCGCACAGAGCGGCGACTACCTGACCGCGCAAATCGACGACCAGCCGATGTTCGTGCTGCGCGATGCGAGCGGTGCGTTGCGCGCATTCTCGAATGTTTGCCTGCATCGGATGTCGATATTGCTTGAAGGGCGCGGCAACGTGCGCCGGATCGTGTGCCCCTATCACGCATGGAACTACACGCTCGATGGTTCGCTCGCGGGCGCGCCGTTGATGGATCGGCAGCCGGGCTTTTGCAAGGAACAATACAAGCTGCCTGCCGTGCGCTGCGAGACGTGGCAAGGCTGGATCTACGTAACGCTCAACGCGCACGCGCCTTCGGTGGAATCACATTTGTCCGGGCTGACGAAGCTGATCGAGCCGTACGGCATGAGCAACTACGTCGAGACCTTCCACGAAGAGCACGTGTGGGACACCAACTGGAAGATCCTCGCGGAAAATTTCATGGAGAGCTACCACTTGCCGATGCTGCATCGCGCAACGGTCGGGCCGCACTCGAAGCTCGAAGAAATGGAATGTCCGCCGGGCTTGCCCGCGTTCAACTATCACTGGATCACCAAGGAAGCATCGCTGCCGATCGGCAACGCGCATCCCGCCAACACGCGCCTGCAAGGGCACTGGCGCCGTACCACCGCGCTGCTGGCGATCTACCCGACACACCTGATCACGCTGACGCCCGGCTACTTCTGGTATCTGATCCTGCAGCCGCGGGGCGTCGGCCGCGTGCATATCCGCTTCGGCGGAGGCCTCGCACCGGATTTCGTCGACGATCCGCGGGCCGCCGATTACATGGCTACGCTGAAGACGCTGCTCGACGAAGTCAACGCCGAGGACCGGCGCGGCGTCGAGGCCGTGTTTCGCGGCGTGCACGCGCCACTCGCGAAGCCTGGCCATCTGAGCCCTCTGGAACGCCCGAATTACGACTTCGCCCGCTATCTGGCGGGACGCCTGGGCGCGAAGTGATTTGCCGCCCCACGTGGACCGCCAACACTCTGCCGAGTTACTCATGTCAAGCCAACCATTTATTTCGTTCGACGGCGTCAGCAAGTCATACGACGGCGTGCATAGCGTCGTCGAGGGACTCGATCTCGATGTCGCGCACGGTGAATTCGTTTCGCTGCTCGGTCCGTCCGGTTCCGGCAAGACCACGACACTGATGATGCTCGCGGGATTCGAAGCGCCGACGCGCGGCGAGATCCGCCTCGCCGGCAAGCGTCTGGACGACAAGCCACCGCATCGGCGCGATATCGGCATGGTGTTTCAGAACTATGCGCTGTTCCCGCACATGACGATTGCCGAGAACGTCGCGTTTCCGCTGTCGGTGCGCAAGATAAGCCGTAGCGAACAGAAAACGCGCGTGACGCGCGTGCTGGACATGGTGGAGTTATCGCATCTGGCGGCACGGCGTCCGTCGCAACTGTCCGGTGGCCAGCAGCAGCGCGTTGCACTTGCCCGCGCGCTGGTTTTCGAGCCGAGCGTGGTGCTGATGGACGAGCCGCTCGGCGCGCTCGACAAACGCCTGCGTGAAACCATGCAATACGAAATCATGCGGCTGCATCGCGAACTGTCGCTGACGATCGTCTACGTGACCCACGACCAGAACGAAGCGTTGACGATGTCGGACCGCGTCGCCGTGTTTTCCGATGGACGCATCCAGCAGGCCGCCGCACCGACCGAACTCTACGAAAACGCGGCGAATGCGTTCGTTGCCAATTTCGTCGGCGAGAACAATGGACTGACCGGTCGCGTCGATTCCTACGGGACGGAATGGGCTGCGATGCAGCTCGCCGACGGCAGCACCGTGTGCGGACGCCCAGGCGTCGGGCTCGCGTCAGGCGACACGGCGGTGCTGGCGCTACGTCCCGAGCGCGCGCACATCGCCGCGACGCCGGACGCTTTGCAGGAAGCGACACGGCAGAACATGAACATCGTGCACGCGCTTGTCGAGGAACTCGTTTACTGCGGCGATCATCATCGCGTGCATCTGAAGCTCGGCCATGGCGAAAGCATGGTCGTCAAGCTGCCGAACACACAGCACCATGACCTGCCCGCGCTCGGCCGTCAGACCGCCGTGACCTGGCGACGCGACGACTGCAAGGTGCTGCCAGCAATGGCGGCCGCGCCGCAATCCACCGCCGGGTCCGGCGGCGTCGACTATTCCACCGTTTCCGTTCCCTCGTCCGCCTCGCCACTTATCGCAGGAGCCAACTAGAAATGAAGACCACACTCTCGTCCTTCCGGACCACCATCGCGGCGTGCGCGCTCGGGGTGTTTGCCACGGCCACGGTTCACGCGGCCGAAACGATTTCCGTCGTCACCTTTGGCGGTGCGTATGAAGCTGCCGCGAAAAAGGCATGGTTCGAACCGTTCACTGCGAAAACCGGCGACCAGTTCTCCACCGAGTCCTACGATGGCGGCCTCGCCAAGCTGCAAGCGATGGAACAGTCGAAGAACCCGACCTGGGATCTGATCGACCTCGAAACCAACGACGAGATCACCGCGTGCGACGAAGGCCTCATCGCCAAGTTCGACAAGAAGTTGCTCGGCAACACCAGTGACTTCCTGCCGGGCTCGATCAGTGATTGCGCCGTCGCGGCGATGGTATGGTCCACCGTCTATGCGTATGACACCAGCAAGCTGAAATCTGCGCCGACCACCATCAACGATTTCTTCGACCTCAACAAGTACCCGGGCAAGCGCGGCATGCGCAAATCGCCGAAGGTCGCGATGGAATGGGCGTTGATAGCCGATGGCGTGGCGCCCAAGGACGTCTACAAGACGCTCTCCACGCCGGCTGGCGTCGATCGCGCGTTCAAGAAGCTCGACACCATCAAGCCGAGCATCGTCTGGTGGGAGGCGGGTGCGCAGGCGCCGCAACTGCTCGCCGACGGCGCGGTCGTGATGACGCAGGCGTACAACGGCCGGATCGACGACGCCGTGCACAAGGACAAGAAGCCCTTCAAGATCGTCTGGGATGCACAGGTGTACGACTACGAATGGTGGGCCGTGGTCAACGGCGCGAAGCATGCCGACGCGGCGCGGAAGTTCATCGTCGCATCCTCGACACCGCAGGCCTATGCGGACCTGTCGAAGTACATCGCGTACGCGCCGCCGCGCAAGGACGCCATTCCGCTGATCGACAAGGCGCGTCTGAACGATCTGCCGACAGCGCCGGAGAACTTCAAACGCCCGCTGCAAATCAACGCGACGTTCTGGGCCGACAACGCGGATGCGATCAACAAGCGGTTCCAGAACTGGCTGGCGCAGTAGCGCCAGATCGAACGAACGTCACCCGGGAGATCGAGCACGATGAACACGCAGCTGCCGTCCACCGCCCCTTTTGGCCGCGGCCCGCAGGCCGCGAACCGCGAGTCGTTCCGCGCCGCGCGCCGCAAGGCCGCGATGCGCGCGTTGCTGCTGGCTTTGCCGTTGCTCATCTTTCTGCTGGTGACGTTCGTCGCGCCGATCGCGAGCCTGCTCGCGCGCAGCGTGCGAAACCCTGAAGTGCGCGCCGGCATGCCGCAATTGAGCACGGCGCTGGCCGGATGGGACGGTGCGGGCGTACCCGGCGAACCGGCCTTTGCCGCACTCGCGCACGACCTGAAGGACGCCAGCGAATCCGGCCAGCTCGGCAATATCGCGCGACGCATGAACTTCTCTCAACCAGAGTTCCGCAGCCTGCTGTTCAAGACGGCGCGTGCCACACGTTCGCAAACGCCCGCGCAATGGAAGCCCGCCCTGATCGATCTGGATGAACGCTGGAACACACCGGAAACCTGGCGGCTCCTCAAGCGTGCGTCGATCTCGCCCACGCCCGACTATTTGCTGAACGCCGTCGACGCGCAAGTCGCGCCCGATGGCTCGGTGACGTCCGTCGCGGCGGACAGCGCCATCTTCCGCGCCGCCTTCGGACGCACGGTCACGATCAGTGCGACGGTCACGCTGCTGTGCCTGGTGCTGGGTTATCCCGTGGCGTATCTGCTCGCGACATTGCCGGAGAACCAGAGCAACCGGCTGATCCTCTTCGTGATCGTACCGTTCTGGACATCGCTGCTGGTGCGGACCACCGCGTGGTATGTGCTGCTGCAACCGGGTGGTGTGATCAACAGCGCGTTGCTCCGCTTTGGGCTCATCAATCATCCGTTGTCGCTGATTTTCAATCGCACGGGTGTGTTGATCGGCATGACGCACATCCTGCTGCCATACATGATCCTCGCGATCTTTTCGGTGATGAAAGGTGTCCCGCCCGTGTACATGCGGGCGGCGAAATCCCTCGGCGCGCATCCGGCTGTGGCCTTCGTGCGAGTGTATATTCCGCAAACGCTGCCGGGTGTCGGCGCGGGATGTTTTCTCGTGTTCGTGCTCGCGCTCGGTTATTACATCACCCCCGCCCTGCTAGGCGGCGCCGGCGACGAAATGATCAGCCAGCTGATCGCGTCGCAGACCAACGATCAGCTCAACTGGGGACTCGCGGGTGCGTTGTCGTGCTATCTGATCGCATTCACGGCGGTGTTCTATTTCATCTTCAACCGGCTGGTCGGTATCGACCGCTTGCGCTTCGGCTAACGCGCCGCGCAACCGACGCTAATGGGTTGTCGCTCCTTCGTATGGTTGATCAACAGGCAGACTCAGATGAAAGACGGACGAACCCGGCTACTCTCGGAACGCATCGCGGGCGCGGGACTACGTGTGCATTGCGCGCTCATTTTCTTTTTCCTCGTCGCGCCGATCCTCGCGATCGTGCCGCTGTCGTTCAACTCCGGCTCATTCTTCTCGTACCCGATGCAGGGCTTCTCGCTGCGCTGGTACGCGCAGGCGCTGAGTTCGCCGGACTGGCAACGCGCGTTGGCGAACAGCATCGGCATCGGCGCTGCGTCGACGCTGATCGCGACGGTGCTCGGCACGCTCGCCGCGCTCGGCTTGAGCCGCACGCAGTTTCCTTACCGCTCGATCATCATGCCGATCATCGTGTCGCCGATGATCGTGCCTATCGTTGTCGTCGCGGCAGGGTTTTATCTGGTCTTTTCGCCGCTCGGCCTGGTCAATTCGTATCTCGGCGTCGTGCTTGCGCATGCCGCGCTCGGTACGCCCTTCGTGGTGATCACCGTGACGGCTTCGCTGCTGTCGTTCGATCAAAGCCTGCTTCGCGCTGCGTCGGGGCTGGGCGCGCAGCCGTGGGTCGCGTTTCGTCGCGTCACGCTCCCGCTGATCACGCCCGCCGTCGCAACGGGCAGTGTGTTCGCATTCGCGACGTCGTTCGACGAAGTGATCGTCATTCTGTTCATTGGCGGCCCCGAGCAGCGCACCGTGCCGCGGCAGATGTGGAGTGGCATCCGTGACCAGATCGACCCATCGATCCTTGCCGTGGCCACACTGCTGATGGCGTTCGCCATCGCCCTGTTCGCCTGCATGAACTGGTTGCGCAAGCGCGCAGCGGCGGCCAGCCGCTCGTTTGGCTGAGCCGACTGTTGTGCCAGCGTGATGCCGTGGACATGCGACTTGATGACCTCCCTGTAACCGTCGACCGTTGCCAGCCTCGTTGCGGCAAAGCCGGAACCCTTGGCGCGGTCCGTCCTTGGCTGTTAGTTGCGCTTTTAAAAAGAAAAATATTGAGCGCCTGACTGTGTGGCGATATGCTTCGCATCGCCGCTCAACCACATGCAACGACCGAGGGTCGCGAAGGAAACGACAAAATGCGATTGCGACGCATCACCGCACGACGCTCACCAGTGCATGGCATGGGACTGTTTGCCCTGCAGCCGATCGCCCCGGGCGAACGGGTGATCGAGTACAAGGGGGAAGTGACCAGCTGGCGGCGCGCCGCCGCCCGTCAGCGAGCCGACGCGGGCCACACGTTCGTGTTTGGGCTGTCCAGCGGACGAGTGATCGACGGCAGCCGCGGCGGCAACAGCGCCCGCTTTCTGAACCATGCGTGCGCCCCCAACTGCGAGGCCATCGAGACGGGCGACCGGGTGTTCATTCATGCGCTCGCCACGATCGCACCCGGGGAGGAGCTTTTCATCAATTACGGTCTGTCAGTGGACGGCGCGGTCACCGACGACATTCGCGCCCAGTACGCGTGTCATTGCGGCGCGCCGGCATGTCGTCGAACCATGCTGGGAAATGACGGACGGTCGTCGTAGTCCTGCCGCCGCGCAGACGCTTCGATGAGCGATTCCTGCGGCGGTTCATCCGACTCGCCTGCCGCGTCCGTGGTGCGCGTCGATGTCTGGAACATGGCCTCGGCGTCGATCGCCGCATGGTCGCCCCGTCGCGCTGCGTCGCGTTTCAAGGTACAACGTCACAGCGCAAACAGCCGCCCAAGATGAGGCTCGCAATCTCCCACGCCGGCGAGCCGCAACGCGTGCCACGCCATCGCGTAGTTGCTCGATATCACCGGCTTGCCGATCGCCGCCTCTAGCTCCGGAATCAACCCGGCGATGCGCAAGCTCGTGCACGATACGAAAATCGCGTCCACGTCACGATTGCGCGCAAGTCGCTCAACACCAGTTCGCACCGACGCCGCATCGATCCGCGCCACTTCGTTATCGTTCGCATGCTCGAACGACGCCATGCGCGTAATGCCGTGACCACGCGACTCGATATAGTCGCGCATGTATTCGTTGATCGAACGCACATAGGGAGTAAGCAGGGCCGTACGTTGGACGCCTAGTGCGCGAAGCGCCGCCAGCGCCGCGGTGATCGGCGTAGTGCACGCGGCGTCCGCACGCGCTTCGCGAATCCGCGCGAACACCTTTTCCTCCCCAATCACCATCGACGCGGACGTGCAGCCAAACGCCACCACATCGATACGCTCGGCCGGACGGATCAGCGCGACCGCCGGCGCAATACGGTCCTCCATTTCCGCTAGCCGTTCGGGCGTGATGTCCGCGGAGTTATACACACGGCTTTCGTAGAACGCCACGCCGTCCTGCGTCAGCAAGCCCCGCCACTCATGCTCGATCGTATGATCGGTGGCGAGCACCACGAGCCCAATCGCGGCACGACGGCCGATGCCGTCGTCCAGCGTGAAATCGAGCTTCGTGTACACGTCGTCATGCCGTGCAATCGCACTCATTTCGGAGTCGTCCTGTCATGTCGCGTTCGCCGCTCGCGAGTCTCTGTCGTCACTGCCTCTTAAAGGTAGGGGATTGCCGGCGCCTTTGTGGAATGGTTTATACGCAAATACCCTATACCGTCCCAACGCACACCGGCTTCTATCATGAAAGAAGCGCTTTAGTGTCAGCGCTCCGGTGAAACCAGCAGTCACGCCGTTGACCTGGTGGGTATGAATCACACGCAATCGCCCCATTTCCGTCCGCTTTCCGATGTCACCGGTATACCCGTGCGGCGGATCGTCCGATCCCTCTCACAATAAGGAGTCTCTAACATGTTTGCTCTGACGATTGGCTGGTCCGGTGCAAAGCGGGGCTCGCGGCAAACGGCCTTTGCGGGCATGGCGGCCGCCGTGGCCCTGCTTGTCGGCATGGCTCCCGGTTCGGCGCTAAGCCAGGGCGCCACCATCAAGATCGGCGTGCCCGTCCCGCTGTCGGGCAGCAGTGCCAATGCCGGCACGGATATTGTCAATGGCGCGAAGCTCGCCGCCGCCAGAATCAACGCGGCCGGTGGCGTGCTCGGCAAGCAGATCGAGCTGGTGCCCGAGGACGACGCCTGTGATGCGCAGACCGCGGTGCAGGCGGCACAGAAACTCGTCGATGCGGGCGTTGTCGCGGTAGCGGGCGGATATTGCTCAAGCGCGGCGCTGCCGGAATCGACAACCTTTCATCGCGCCGGGATTCCCTACGTGCTGGATGCGTCGACGAATCCGCAACTGACCGAGATGGGGTACGACAACGTGTTCCGCACGATCGGCCGTGACGACCAGCAGGGCCCATTCGCGGCAAGCTTCATGAAAGACGTTCTGCACGCGAAGCGCGTGGCGGTGATCGACGACAACACGACCTATTCCAAAGGCCTCGCCCAGAACACCGTGCAAGCCCTGAAGAAGGACGGTGTCGATGTCGTGTACGCCAATTCGATCACCCCCGGACAGATGGACTATTCACCGACGCTCACGCGGGTCTCCTCACTGAAGCCTGACGTGATCTACTACACAGGCTATTTCTCCGAAGCCGGCCTGCTGGTCAAGGAGGCGCGGCAACTGGGTCTGAAAATGACCTTCATGGGCGGCGACGCCACCAATGACCCCACCCTGATGAAGACGGCCGGTCCCGCCGCCGACGGCATGATCATCACGACGGCACCGCTCGCGCAGTTCCTGAGCGGCGCGCACGCCTACGTCGATGACTATACGAAGGCTTACGGGCAAGCGCCGGGACCGTACTCGGTCTATGAATACGATGCTGTCGGGGTCACGGCGAAAGCCATCGCGGACGCGAAATCGGCACAGCCTGCCGCGATCACGGCTGCTCTGCACAAGATCTCGAACTACCCGGGCGCGACCGGAACGATTGCCTTCAATTCGAAGGGGGACCGCAGCAAAGCCGTGTACATCACCATCATCGTGCACAACGACCACTTCGAGCCCTACCAGAGGCAGGATGCGAGCGGACATTGGGTGGCGATGAAGTAGGCGTCATTGCGCGCGCGCCCCCGTCATGAGCGACTTCTTCCAGTTCGTCATCGAAGGGCTGACGACCGGCTCGTTCTACGCGCTCGTCGCCCTCGGCTACACGATGGTCTACGGAATCATCCGGCTGATCAACTTCGCTCATGGCGACCTGTTCATGGTCGGCGCGTTCATCGGCTGGACCGGTCTGATGGTGCTTGCATCCGCGCATCTGCCGCTCGCCCTGGCGCTGCTGATCGCCCTTGTGGCCGCCATGACGGTCACAGGCGCGCTCGGCCTGCTGATCGAGCGGCTCGCGTATCAGCCGTTGCTGCGCGCGCCGCGGCTGTCGATTCTTATTACGGCGCTGGGTGTCTCGCTGGCGCTGCAAAATGGGGTGCTGCTGATCTACGGCGCGGGCTTTCGCACCTATCCGCACGTGCTGAGCCAGGCCGGATTCGAACTCCACGGCGTGCAGATCACCTTCGCGCAGATCGGCATCATCGTGACGAGCCTGGCCCTGATGCTGGCACTGTATTTCTTCGTTCACCACACTTTCCTCGGCACCGCGATGCGCGCGCTGGCAATCGATCAGGACGCCGCGCGTCTGATGGGCATCGACGTCGAACGCCTGATCCAGCTCACCTTTCTGCTCGGGTCGGTGCTGGCCGCCGTGGCGGGCGTCATGGAAGGTCTTTACTACACGCAGATCAATTTCTTCATGGGCTTCGTGCTAGGCCTGCGCGCGTTCACCGCCGCCGTGCTCGGCGGCATCGGCAACATCCCGGGCGCGATGGCGGGCGGCATCCTGATTGGCCTGCTCGAAGCCTTCGGCGCGGGCTATGTCTCTTCGCAATGGACCGACGTGTTCGTCTTCGGCGTGCTGATCGCCGTGCTCGTGATCAAGCCGACCGGGCTGTTCGGCGAACGCGTTGTCGAGAGAATGTAGTCCATGAGCGCCAGTCAGGCTTCCGCGCGTTGGGCCAGGCCTGTCGGCGGTGCGCTGCTGGCCGCCGCCGTGGCGCTGCCCGCTGTCGTCAGCAACTATGTCGTCGATGTCGGCCTGACCATCGTCACCTATTCGATCCTGGGTCTTGGGCTGAACATCGTAGTCGGTTATGCCGGATTGCTCGATCTGGGCTACGCGGCCTTCTTCGCGATCGGCGCGTACACGACGGCGTTGCTGGAAACCCTGCTGCACTTCTCGTTCTGGGAGACGCTGCCGTTCAGTCTGGCGTTCGCCGGGGTATCGGGCATCGTCATCGGCTATCCCACCCTGCGCCTGCGCAGCGACTATCTGGCGATCGTCACGCTGGGGTTCGGCGAAATCACGCGTATCGTCGCCACCAACCTCGACATCACGGGCGGCCCGAACGGCATCTTCGGCATCGCGAGCCCGAGCCTGTTCGGTTTCGAGATCAGTTCGCCGCTAGCGCTCTACGAACTGGGCATGGCGTTCCTCGTGCTGGTGCTCGGGTTCGCCATCCGGCTCGGCCAGTCGCGGCTGGGCCGCGCCTGGACTAGCATCCGCGAGGACGAGGCAGCTGCCGAGGCCGTCGGCGTGCCGACGCTGCGCGTCAAGCTGCTCGCCTATGTGATGGGCGCGCTGATCGGCGGGCTGGGCGGCAGCCTGTTCGCCGCCCGCTTCGGCACCATCGATCCGACCGGCTTCACCTATCTGCAGTCCGTCACGATCCTGATTGTCGTCGTGCTCGGCGGCCGGGGCAGCATTCCCGGTGTGCTCCTCGGCGCCATCATCGTCGCCGGCCTGCCGGAGATTCTGCGTTTTCTCAACCTCTGGCGCATCTTCGCTTTCGCGATCGGGCTCGTGATCCTGATGCTGTTAAGGCCGCAGGGGTTGTGGCCAGCGCCGTTGCGCCGCGTCGCACCGGCGCGCAAGGGCGCTGACGCCGATCGCGTCGCTGTGCCCGATCACGCCGTCACCGATGAGATCCTGCTGGAGGTGCGCGACATGCAGCGCCGCTTCGGTGGCGTGCTGGCGGTCGGCGGTGTCAGCTTCATGGTGCGAAGCGGCGAGATCGTGAGCCTGATCGGTCCGAACGGCGCCGGCAAGACCACCGTGTTCAACTGCCTGACCGGCGTCATCCGCCCGACTGGCGGCCAGATCGTCTGGTGCGGGGAACGGCTTGCCGGCGGCGCGCCTCATCGCATCGTCCATCAAGGCATGGCGCGCACCTTCCAGGGCATCCGCCTGTTCGGCCACATGACGGCCTTCGAAAACGTCCTGACCGGCATGGACCATCGGCTTCGGACACCGCTCGCAGCCGAGCTTCTGGCGTTGCCGTCCGCGCGCGCCGAGGCGGCGGACCATTCCACCGAGGGCCTGCGCTGGCTCGCCTTCGTCGGTCTTGCCGGCAGGGCGGGCGAGCGCGCCGCCGATCTGCCCTACGGCGACCAACGCAGGCTGGAGATCGCCCGTGCGCTCGCCAGCAGCCCTCGCCTGCTGCTGCTCGACGAGCCGGCTGCAGGCATGAACCCGACCGAGAAACGCGCGCTGATGGAACTGATCCGGCGCATCCGGGATCATGGCGTGACGGTGCTGCTGATCGAGCACGACATGATGCTGGTGATGGGCGTGTCGGACCGGATCATCGTGATGGACCACGGCGTCATCATCGCCGAGGGCCAGCCCGCCGCGATCCAGGCGGACCCGCGGGTGATCGATGCCTATCTCGGCACAGCCGGAAAGGACGAGGCGAGCGACGATACTGCCGGGGAGAAATCGCTGTGGGACTCCTAGAAATCCGCGATCTGCGTGTGAGCTATGGGACTGTCGAAGTGCTGCACGGCATCTCGCTGGACGTCGCGGAAGGCGAGATCGTCGCGTTGCTCGGCAGCAACGGCGCGGGAAAAACGACCACGCTGCGGGCGATTTCCGGATTGATCCGGCCGCGCGCGGGCGACATTGCGATGGCTGGCCAGCGCCTGACGGGCTTGCGCGCACACCAGATCGTGGCGCTGGGTCTCGGTCATGTGCCCGAGGGGCGGCGCATTTTCGGGGCGCTGACGGTGGAGGAAAATCTGCATCTCGGCGGCTATCTGATCCGGCGCGACAGTGCGGCCTTGCAACAGCGAAGGGATCAGCTCTATGCGACTTTCCCCCGGCTCGGCGAGCGACGCAGCCAGCTGGCTGGCACGCTCAGCGGCGGCGAACAGCAGATGCTGGCGATTGCCCGAGCCCTGATGCTGCGCCCGCGTATCGTGGTGCTGGACGAACCGTCGATGGGACTCGCGCCGAAGCTGGTCCGCGCGATCTTCGGCATGATCGCCGACATCTGCCGCGAAGGCACCTCGATTCTCCTCGTCGAGCAGAACGCCCGCCAGGCGCTGCGGATCGCTCATCGGGCTTACGTGCTGGAGAGCGGGCACATTGCGCTTGCGGGGTCCGCCCGCGAGCTGGCTCAGGATAGCCGGGTCCGCTCTGCCTATCTGGGCGGCAGTGCCATCTCGGCAGAGTAACCCGCCAACTGGGCAATCGACCTTGGCTGAAACGGGTCAGACGTAATGGAGGCAAAACATGTCGGAGATCGATAAGGAAAAGGTCGCTGCAGTGCTGCGTCGCCCGAGCGATGACGACGCCGCCTCGTCGCGGCACGGCGCCGGCCTGAGTTCGACGGAGCATGCATCATGCTGAATTATCCTGCTGCCTATCAGTCCACCAAAGGCTCAGCGCTCGACGTCGACAAGACGTTCTATCAGCGCATCGCCTCACAGCACGACACCCGCACGCTGGTCGAATCGATCGTCGTGCCGATCCGCTCGGGGCAAGCGTGGACCGTGCCGGCCGGCCACGTGTTTCGCATTGTCACGATCGAAGGCCCGCAGGTTGCCGATCTGAACATGTGGAACCGGCACAACCCGCGCGAGCGCATGTGGGCATCGCGCACGCGCCAGTTGCAGCAGGCGCACGTGAGCACGTTCGACCGTCTGTGGTCGACGCTGCCATTCCTGCGTCCGATGGTGACCATCACGGACGACAGTCTCGCAGGCTACGGCGTCGACGAGCACGGCGGCCGTGTCCACGATCTGCTCGGCACGCGCTGCGACCCCTACGTGAACCGCATGCTGACCGGCGAGGATTTTCATTTTCACTGCCACTCCAACCTGACGCGCGCCATCGCCCCGTATGGATTGACTGAGTACGACGTCCACGACGTGCTCAACGTGTTCCAGTGCACCGGCCTGAATCTCGAAGACAAATACTTCATGAAGGCGTGTCCGGCAAAGAAAGGCGATTACCTCGAATTCTTCGCGGAGATCGACTTGCTGTGCGCGCTGTCGACCTGTCCGGGCGGCGATCTGTCAGTGCCGATGTGGGGACCCGACGCGCGCGATCCGCTGGAAGTGTGCCGGCCGCTTGGCGTCGAGGTCTGGCAACTCGCGCCACAGATGCTGGATGGGTGGACGCCGCCGGCCGTGGCTGCCTACAAAGGGCAGCACGGAATGGTGCTGAATCAGCCGCAATGGAAGTGAGACTGGTGCTTCCTGTCCAGCAGGAATCGATGGCGGCGCAGCACAAAAGCCGGAGCGAGACCGCGCTGCCTTGAATGCCCGCCGGCCCCCTTGTATCTGAGGACATCATGAAAGTTGTCGTGCTCGGTGGCGGGGTAGTCGGTGTGACAACCGCGTACCAGTTGCAGAAGGACGGCCATGAGGTCGTGATCGTCGAGCGGCAGCCTTTAGTCGCATCGGAAACCAGTTGGGGCAACGCGGGCATGATCGCGCCCGGGCATTCCTTTGTCTGGTCCTCGCCCAAAGCGCCGATGATTCTGCTCAAATCGCTGGTGCTGAAAGATCAGGCGTTGCGCTTCAAGTTCTCGGCGGATCCCAGGCTTTACAGCTGGTCGTGGCGTTTCCTGATGGAATGCACATCAGAGAAGGCACGCCGCAATACCCTGCTCAAGCATCGGCTTGCCGCGTACTCGCAACGCGTGCTACAGAATGTGATCGCTGAGGACGCCATTGAATACGATCGAAATGACCGCGGAATCCTGTATTTTCATCGGACGCAGGAAGCGCAGGATCGCGGAGTCGAACACATGAAGCTGCTGGAATCCGATGGGCAAGTCATCAGGGTTCTCAGCCGCGATCAGGTCGTCGCACTCGACCCGTCGCTGGCTTCGGCAAAAGACAGGATAGCGGGTGCCATTTACTGCCCGACCGATGAGACCGGAGACCCTGCGAAGTTCACCCGCGCCCTTGCGGAAAAGATTGTCGCGCGTGGCGGTACGCTTCTGACGCACACCACCATCGACGGCTTCGAAACCGCTGGGCAGGACGTGGTGGGCATAAGAACGAGTCGAGGCCTTGTAAAAGCCGACGCGTATGTGCTCGCCCTTGGCCCCTATAGTCCGGTTCTTGGCCGACAGATCGGCATCGATCTTCCGATCTATCCGATCAAGGGATACTCCCTCACGATTCCGATCGATGGCCGGCCCATGCCGCCCTCCGTTGCAGTGGTCGACGAGCACAACCTGGTCGCAGTCTCGCGCTTCGGCGACCGGATCCGGGTCACCGCAACGGCGGAGTTTGCCGGCTACGACACGAGCCATAAGCCTTCTGATTTTGCGTTTATGAAAAGCGTGACACAAGAACTCTACCCGGCCGGCGCCAACTACGATCGCGCCGAAATGTGGGCCGGTCTCAGGCCGATGACGCCGACGAACCTGCCGTTTCTTGGGCGCAGGAAGTATCGCAATCTTTATCTGAATACCGGTCACGGTCATATCGGCTGGACCATGTCGCACGGATCGGCTCGAATCACGGCCGACCTGATCGCGGGACGAACCCCGGCGATTCCGATGGTGGGGCTGCTTTGCGACTGATGGCGACGCGTTTTGCAGCCAAAACATGGGGCCCCAGCCGAACGATGCCAGCAAACTATTGCATCGACCGGTCGAATCCGCCGCACATGACCCGTCGGTACACGTCGCGCTCAAGGAATTGCGACTTCGAGACGCGTTATCGCGCGTCGGTCGCGATGTGTGACGGCATTGAAGTATCGGGAGACATTCCACCCTGATCTGTCAGACCGTTCGGCTCAGTATGGCATCATGAAGGCGGGATTAAGCGGAGGCGGAAACACGGCAGCATGAAAACGCTGGCACCGCGAATGTCATCGCCAACGTAAACGCCGATTTCCTGATTGACACAAAAAACCTATATAGAATCGCAAGATGAACTCGAAGAATAGAACGGATGCAATGAAAATATTCGCATCCACCGTATGTTTAGTTTTGTTTTCAATATGGATAGTTTCTCTTAGAAAGGAAATAAACGCCGACGATGTCGTGTCATTCTCCCAAGCGAAAGATCTTATTGAGTTTGGCAGCTTGAGAGGATGGACTTACCCCGGTGCGCCATCGTTTTTTCCAGATATATTGCTATCAATACCATTTGAAATTCTTGCTCGAACTCCGTATTTTTTTCATCTGGTAACGGCGCCCGTTCAAGTACTGATATTTGTATTTGCATGCAGCCTTCTAACATCGAAGGAACGCCCTTTCGCCCAAACATACACAAAACTAGCGATATCGTTAATCGCTATCGCGGTGAGCGGCCTGCTGGTGATCGGAAAAGACTTTTATTTTCTGATTGAAACGGTCTTTAGCTTCGAACATCACGGCTTCGCAGCAGTGCTAGCCGTAATTCTATATTTCTACGTAAAAAGCCATTTCAAGCTCACCGTCCTGAACAGTGCCGTTTTGGTAATCGTGATTTTTTTGCTCGGCATATCAGATCTTTATTTCGTTCTCTGGTTTGGGGCACTGTTGGCATCGGAGGCCATATTCGGCGAGAGAAAAAAATTTCTCGCCTTTACTGTGGCCTTCTCCGCTTTGGCAATATTTATCTTTCTTGTCTCGCTTGAAATTAATTCCTCGCTGGCCATTCAGGCTAAAAATTCCGCAGCCGAGGATTATACTGATAAATTTAGAAATTTATTTCATATTGCCATAATTTTGTTTTTCATGATTTCTATTTTTATAAAAACAAAATCGTTCAAATATAGCAAATCACTGTGCGCAGCCGCCATTTTTTCGATCGCCGTGGTCTGTGCCGCCGGATTGATTCATAACACATATGAATTTCGCTATCTATCCATAACCTACATAATTTCTGCCTGGATGTTTCATGATCTGATAGATCGCTCAATTAAGATTAAAAATATCGTTGCCCTGACGTCGATAATATTGCTGGTCGCGCTCGCGGCAGCGCCGAAGATCCCGCAAAACGAAAACTTCCAGCGAGAAATTGATTGCCTGTCTCGCCAGGGGATAAGTGGCAGCACCGTTTATGCAGAGTATTGGCCGGCGAAGATCATATTCGAAGGAACAAATAGAGTTTTTAACTTGATACAGATCGATCGAGATTTAAACGAGACGAGCTGGAATTACAACTCAAGATGGAAATCACTGCACAACGACAATGGGGTCTCTTATTACCTGACCGACCATTTAAGTCATAATGCCACACAACATTTGATCGACATTAAAGGCTCTGAACTGATTTGTGACGGAAAGATCGTTACCGTAAAAGCGCAACAGTAGGATCTGACGGTGACCGTCACACCACGGCTCGACTTTTGCATCTTGGCCGAGCGCGATAGCGGCCTGTCACGCGCAGTTTTTCGCCATCAGAACCACTCCAACTGTTCGTGATCGTGCCGCAGTCGTGAGCCACGCGCCCATCACGCCGTACCGCGGCCGGCCGGTGTGCGCGATCCTGCTGTACCGGGTCAGCCGCATCTGGCTGATCGCCCATCGCGGACAGATGCACGACGATCCAGTGCTGTTTGCCGCGAAGGACCGCGCGAGCTGGCTCATGATCGCACTTTGCGCGGCGTGTTTCTGGACGGCGATCTAGATGGGCGCCCTGCCGCGGCGCATCGCTGGGACATGGCGTGTTCATGGCGGGCGATCATGCGTCGGATGGCCCGCGCTCATGGCCGTCCTCTGCCCTTCTGCGATACGCTCGCAATCGCCCCGAAGGTGGCGCCGATGGCCTCGACTGCCTCTCAGGGGAAGATCGGCTCGTAACCTAACCGAGCGAGTGGAAAGAGGTACCATGAGTACGCCGTCGGACGCCAGGCTCATCCGTGCCTGAGCGTGTAACGTCTCTCTGGCTAGAGGTCCTGCCATGATCCTGTATCACACCGTCCCCGATTCGTCGGTCATCGAAATATCCGTCGAAGGCAAAATCACCGACCACGAACTGCGCGAAGCCATCGAGCGCATGCGTGGTGATCTTGAACTGAACGGTAAGACCCGCGTGCTCGAACGCATCGAGCATTTCAGCGGCATCGAGCCGAAGGCGCTATGGACCGACCTGACGCTCGGCGTCTCCGTCGCCCGCAAGGTCACGCGCGCCGCCGTGGTGGCCGACGCGGGCTGGATTCGCGCCTCGATGCATTTGGCCCGGTTCTTCACGAAGGCTGAAATCAAGGCGTTCCACGTCAACGAGCTGGAACAGGCGCGAGCCTGGATCAACGCCTGAACGTCGTCTCCAGCCGACCGCATCGGGCGGAGGCCGGCCAGTTGGAGCCGCACGACTCAACATCAGAACTGTTACCGCCGAATCAAGGACACGGAGCGCAACAATCCTATGATGGAATGAGGCCGCGCGACACGCGCGGAAAAGCGCTAAAACATGTAGGAAAACAGGAGAAGAGGAGCACATGACGAAGCGAGTGATCGTGACCGGCGGCAGCGGCCTGGCCGGAAAATGGGTGGTCCAGAACCTGGTCGAGCACGGCTACGAGGTGATGAATCTTGATCGCGTGCCGATGGCGGCGCGCACGGCGCGCACGTTGATTACGGACATCACCGATGCGGGCCAGGTATTCAATGCGCTGGCATCGAGCACCGCGCCGGGAGAATTCGCCGACGACCTCGAACCAAAGCCGATCGACGCGATTGTGCATTTTGCGGCGATCCCTCGCATCATGATCACGCCCGACAACGAGGTCTACCGGATCAACGTGATGGGCACGTACAACATCCTCGACGCAGCGTCGAAGCTTGGCATCCGCAAGGTGATCGTGGCATCGAGCGAAACCACATACGGTATGGTGTTCGCGCACCGGGATCGCAGTCCGGAGTACTTCCCGCTCGACGAGGAATACCCGGTGAACCCGATGGACAGCTACGCGACGTCGAAGGTTATCAACGAAGTGACGGCGAAGGCGTTCCACGCGCGCACCGGCTCTGACATTTACTGCTTTCGTATTGGCAACGTGCTCGAACCCAACGACTACGCGAAGTTTCCGGCGTGGCTCAAGGATCCAGCACTGCGCAAGAGGATTGCGTGGAGCTATATCGACGGGCGCGATCTCGCGAGCGCGTGCCGGCTTGCCATCGAAAAGGACGGCCTCGGCTTTCAGGTGATGAACGTCGCGGCCGACGACGTGTCGTCCGACGTACCTACCGCGGAACTGCTCCGACGCTACTACCCCGGCGTGCCGCTCAAAAAGCAACTCGGCGAGTTCGAGACCCTGCTCAGCAACGAGAAGCTCAAGCGCCTTCTTGGGTGGAACCAGCAACACTACTGGCGCGACGAAGCGAAAAAGGTCGTCCAGTAAGCATGGCGGGCCGGCCCCCGGCCGGCCAATCACGCCGTGCGAGTCTTCATGGACTGCCTTGCAACGCCGCAGACCGGCGCAATGGCGTCGTTCCCGCAGTCGGGTGGTGGGTCTCGGGAAGAATTGTCGAACAAGCCCGCAGCGAAAATTCTCCCTGCTACGTTCAGCCGCCGGTCAGCGAGTAGTCGTTTGCAGCAGGTCGCGCGCGGTGCTTAGCATGCCGTCGGCGATCTTTCCGGAATCGACCTTGTAGCTGCCGTCACGCAGGGCGCCCTTGATCGACTCGACCTTCGCCGTGTCGATATCCGAATCGCTGGACGTGTGCATCGCGAACACTGACGAGAGATTAACCGTCGAATTCTGCGCGCCGGCAGCGCTGACTTGGTGCGCGGACTCGACGGCATCCTTCGCATCGCTGTTGATCGTTGCGCGTGGCGGACCGTTCTGCGAAGCCGCGAGCGGATAATCGCTGGATTCAATCTTCATGGTGTGTGTTCCCCACTGGTTGAGTGCTTTAACGGTTCAGCGTTTGAAATCTTCACCCTGCCGTGGGAAGCGGAACCGTGTCCACGTTTCGCCGTGAGCCGCTAAGCCTTGCCGGGCGGGCACTCTAGCCGCCTGCAGCAAATTGCAACAAAGTGTGAGCAATACCACACCACGGCTATAAGCTGATCGAAGCGTCGACCCGCTCCGAATCAAAGGCGCAGGTATGCTTGAGAACACGACGCCGCACCCCATTTTGCTTGCTGTGAACAAACGTACCCGCCGCCCCTTGCAGCCTCGATGGCCCTTTCCGCCAAGTCGCGATGTCGCTGGTCGCGCCTTTGGCGATCTCGTCGCGCTTCAATATTGCGGCGCGGACGTGTGGCTCTGGCGATGCCGATGCGGCGGCCATGTGACTTCCGCCCTGAAGACGGTAGAGAGCGGTGCAGTGCGTGATTGCGGCTGCCGTGAGCAGCGCCGCGTGTGGCGGTCGCGACCGGGCTCACCTGCGCTGAAGAGCGGCGAGGTTTTCGGCCAGCTGACGACCGAGCGGTACGCTGGCGATGGATTGTGGGTTTGCCGGTGCGACTGCGGTGGTGAGGCGACAGTTAGCGCCGGACGCTTGCGAATGGGCAAGGCGCGCTCGTGCGGCAGGTGCCTCGTCGCTTCGACTCACCGAGTGGCGTAGCGCCGGAACGGAAAATGTTCGTTCGACTCAGGTCAAGCGATCTACACTGCAATTCAACGAATAAGAAAAGATCGCCAGCCTTGGCTGGGTCTGGACGATCGTATTCCGATTTCGCTTTGATCAAGCGTAGTCCGTACATGCTCCCCTTTCTGTCTGGAGGCGGTCATGAAAAAGGAGAGGAAGACAGCACGGCAAATTCTGTCCGGGAACCCTCGGGAGGTTATCTCAGTGGGCCCCGACGACACGGTGCTGAACGCGTTGCAGTTGATGGCCGACAAGGACGTGACGACGGTGCTGGTGCTGCAGGGCAGCAATCTGGTTGGCGTGCTGTCTCAGCGCGACTACGCCCGCAAGGTCGAGGTGCTTGGCCGCAACGCCGCGAACACCAGGGTTGGCGACATCATGACCACCCAGGTGCTTTATGTGACGCCCGAGCATACCTGCGATCAATGCCTCGCGTCGATGCATACCCGGCGGATCCGGCACCTGCCTGTGATCGAATCCGGGCGCGTCATCGGCGTGCTTTCCAACAGTGACGTGCTGGAGGAACTCCTGCAGGAGGACGAGCATTTCATCAGGATTCTCGAGGACGACATGCTCCATCTGACCATTGATACCGGTGGCGCCTATTAGCCAGTCGCGCTCGAATCAGGCGAGGTGAAACGTGAGCACGCAATCAACCGTGGGGGCGCTTTCACCGGCCATCCTTTCCCGTTCGTCCGGCAAAGTGGCGTCGGCGCGCGATGCCGTGCGCCTGATCCGCGACGGCGATACGGTCGCGACGGGTGGCTTCGTCGGCATCGGCTTCGCCGAAGACATCGCCATTGCCATCGAGGAACTCTGTACGGCGCGTGACGAGGATACGTTAGTCACCCTCCCAAAGCCCGCCAACCTCACGCTAGTCTATGCGGCCGGCCAGGGAGACGGCAAGGAACGCGGACTGAACCACCTGGCGACGCCGGGACTCGTCAAGCGCGTCATCGGCGGACACTGGGGCCTCGTGCCGAAGCTACAGCAGCTTGCGGTGGATAACCAGATCGAGGCGTATAACCTGCCGCAGGGCGTGATCAGCCACCTGTTTCGCGACATTGCGGCCGGAAAGCCAGGCCATCTCTCCCGGGTCGGCCTCGGCACCTTCGTCGATCCGCGCTTCGGTGGTGGCAAACTGAACGAGCGCACCACCGAGAATCTGGTCGAGTTGATGCGGATCGGCGACGAGGAATATCTGTTCTACAAGGCCTTCCCGATCAACGTCGCGATCGTGCGCGGCACCACTGCCGACCCGGAAGGCAATGT
Organism: Paraburkholderia sp. CI2; assembly: GCF_014201055.1. NCBI lineage: Bacteria > Pseudomonadati > Pseudomonadota > Betaproteobacteria > Burkholderiales > Burkholderiaceae > Paraburkholderia > Paraburkholderia sp. CI2. Next base: position 135,474 of record NZ_JACHDL010000012.1, on the reverse strand, counting down.
GACGATGGAGCGCGAAGCCCTGACACTGGAGGCTCTCGCGATCGCCATGGCCGCGCACAACTGCCACGGCCTCGTGATCGTCCAGGTGGAGCGCATCGCCGAAAGCGGCTCGCTCAATCCGCGACAGGTCAAGATCCCCGGCGTGCTGGTCGATTGCGTCGTGCTGGCGCCGCCCGAGAACCACCAGCAGACCTTTGCCACACCATACAGTCCGGCGTACGCCGGCGAAATCCGGATCCCCGCGAGCAGTGTGGCGCCGATGCCGATGAGTGAGCGCAAGGTGGTCGCGCGACGCGCGGCAATGGAACTCCAGCCAAACAGCGTGGTGAATCTCGGGATCGGCATGCCCGAAGGCATCGCCAGCGTCGCCAACGAGGAAAGGATCCTCGACCTGATGACGCTGACCACCGAGCCCGGCGTCATCGGCGGCATTCCAGCGGGAGGCTTGAACTTCGGCGCGGCGACCAATGCGCAGGCGATCATCGATCAGCCCGCCCAGTTCGATTTCTATGACGGCGGCGGGCTCGACGTCGCCTTTCTTGGCCTCGCCCAGGCCGATCGCATGGGAAACCTCAATGTGTCGAAATTCGGGCCGCGCCTGGCCGGTGCCGGAGGCTTCATCAACATCAGCCAGAATGCCAGGAAAGTCGTGTTCGTCGGCACTTTCATGGCGGGCCACAGCCAGATTGCAGTCGTCGACGGCAAGCTGCGTATCCACCGTGACGGCACCGCCAGGAAATTCATCGAGGAAGTCGAGCATCGCACGTTCTCTGGCCCGTATGCGGCGGCAATGGGCAAGCCGGTCCTCTACATCACCGAGCGTTGCGTGTTCGAGCTGGGCGCCGAGGGCATGGAACTCATCGAGATTGCACCGGGCGTCGATCTGGAGCGCGATATTCTGGGCAGGATGGACTTCGCACCGATCCTGCGTTCGCCGACGCAGATGGACGAGCGGATTTTCCTGCCTGAACCGATGGGCCTGCGCTCGAATGTTTTGCGACTGCCGCTGGAAGCGCGCTTCATCTACGACGACGACAAGAACATCATGTTTCTCAATTTCGCGCGCCTCGAGGTGAAGCGTCCCGACGACATCGCGGCGATCCGGACTCAGGTATGCCGCGTCTGCGAACCACTGGACCACAAGGTTTATGCAGTGGTGAACTACGAGGGTTTCGTGTTGGACCCCGCGCTGGAGGACGCGTACGTCGAAATGGTCGAGGATATGGTGCAGCGCTACTATCTCGGCGTAACGCGCTTCACTACCAGCGCTTTCATGCGCGCCAAGCTGGGTGGCGCCCTTACGCGGCGCGGGCTGTCACCTTATGTCTATGAGACGGAGGCGGAAGCGCAGGCCTACCTGCGCGAACAGTCGTCAAACCGCTGAATCCGGCTTGCATCGTGATCGCGGCACCGAAGGCCGAGTGTGCCCGCGCCGGGTTCTGTCGGACCCTCGATGTCAGTGCCCTGCCAGCCAGCCCAACTGAGGCCCCGGATATCCCGCGACCCACGTGCCGTTCGCGCTGAAATCCCACGTCGGACCGAAGCTCGCCGGCTCGAGCAACTGGGTGTCCGTGAGTCCGCTCGAACTGGCCACCGCCGTGCCCGAACCGACACCCGCCGCCGCCCCCGACGATTGGCTGTTCCAGAACACGTTCGCCGCGATCCGGCCGCTGTTCGTGCCCGCGATACCGCCCTCCGTCGAGTTCGCGCCCGCCGTGAGTCTGGACGCGGCATACGACTCGCGGATGAAGCCCGTATTGATGCCGACAAGTCCGCCGACAGTCGCGCCGCCGTTCAGGAATTCGTAGGCGTACGATCGGCCGATGACGCCATGGTTCGTGCCGACGAGTCCGCCGACCGTGCTTTGCGCACCGCCCGATGCGGGGGCGATCGCGAAAGACTGATCGATGCGGCCATCGTTGAGCCCGACCAGCCCACCGATCTGGCCCACGCCGATGATGTTCACGCCCGCCCACGAGCGCTCGATGCGCCCAAAGTTCTCGCCGACCAGACCGCCGGCCACTGTGCTCGTGTTGCCCGGGGCACCGATGGCGCCCGTTGCGCCGACGTTCACCATGTATCCGTAGTTGATGCCGGCCAGCAAGCCGACCGTTTCTCCCGAGGACGTCGCGGTGCCGTCCGCGAGCGTGAAATTGCGCACGACGCCGCTCTTGCCGATCACGCCGAAGAGTCCGGTATCGGCCGCGCTTGAGAGACGCAGATCCGCGGGGAGATGCCCCATGCCGTCGAACTGACCGGTGAACGGATTCGCGGCGGTGCCGATGCCTCCGAACTCCGGCGCACCCGCGAATTCCAGCCCCCTGCTGCCCAACGCATAGTTGCCGGAGAGGTTGTTATTCACCGCGCTCAGGTCCGTCATGGAGTTGACGAGCTGATAGGCCGTGAACTGCGTGACGAGCCCAGTAAACGGCGCGGGGTGCCACGATACGTTGGTGTACACCGTGCCGGGCGTGTAGCTGCCGTTCATGTCGTACAGGCCGCTGACGATGCCCATGCTTCGCGACCAGTCGATCGTGCCCTGGTTGGTCAGACTGCCGCCGTTGTCGAAACCATAGGTGTCGGCGGACAGCGTGAGCGAGCCTGTGCCCCTATTGGCGATGGTCGCCTGCGGTGCGATCGTCAGCGAGTGCGCCGCGTCGAGCGTCAGGGAGGAGGCTCCGTGCCAGCGCACGCTCGCTTCGATCGCGATGTCTCCCTCGCCGGTCGCCCCGAGCTTGCCGTCCGCGCCGTTCGCGAGCACGGAGATGGACGCGCCGTTGCTCAGACTTGCGCCGAGCGTGTTGGCGGTGGGGACGTCCGCGGTGAAGTCCCCAGTGGTGATGTTCCATGCTTTCGCCCGCACATCCGCGCCGCCGACCTTGACGTCCTTGCCGGACATGTCGAGCGTGCCGCCGCTGCCGTCCGCGTTACGCGCGCTGATTTGCGCCCCGCGCGCATCGACGTTGCCGGAGTTGACGACGACCCCGTTGACGGTGGTGTTCGCGACGAGCCAGACGTGGCCGTCGCGCGTCGCGGTGCCGGTGGCGCGCAGGGCGCCCGAATGACCCGCGAGCGCGAAGATATTGCCGTCGGCCGCCTGCACGTTGATGATCGCCGCCCGTACCGTGCCTGAGTTCGTCACCGTGCCGCCGCTTCCCATGTCCACGAAGACTTGTTGAAAGTTGCCGTCGAAGAGCCGGACCTGACGGCCTGCGACGAGTTCGGCATTGCCGTTCGGCGCATCGATCGTCCCTGCGTTCGTGACCTTGCTGGCCGATATCAGGAACACGTCCCCACCCGACGAACTGATCTTGCCGAGATTGACTACATCCGCCGTGGAACTGCCTGTGTAAGCCGAGCCACCGAACACGGGCGGGTTGAGAAAGACATCGTTGGGGACGTCGAGCGTCGACGCGACGAAACGCCCTCCCGTCGACACCACGCCGCCTGGCCCAATGAGCACGCCATGCGGATTGACGAGGTAGATGCTGCCGGTGCCCTTCAGCGTGCCGTAGATCGCCGACACATCGTTACCCGTCACGCGATTGAGTGTCGCGCCCGTGCCGTTGTTGATCGACACCGTGCGGCACGATCCGATCGAAAAACTGTTCCATTCGATGATGCCGCGCGCGCCCGCTTGCGTGATGCTCATGCCGGCATCGTTCTGAGTGATGCTTCCCGAGCCGGCGACGAAATGCCCGCCTTGCGGCAGGGTACCGGCCGCGCACGCGACGTGCGTCGTGGAAAGTCCGGTCAGCGAACTGGCGATGGCAAATGAAATTCGCACGCTTGCACGACGGCGTTGCGATGGACGTTGCCGCAGCAGAGATGGCCTTCGAGTGCTCATACATCCCCCTTCCACGCTCGCGCGAAACGGTTGCCAACGACCCGTGGAGCCGACCGGAAACGCGTGAGTCGCCGCGTATGAAGATTAGCAGTTCGCCTCGTCGCCACTTAACGACCGTGGCTGATTTGGTCGATATTTCGGCCCGAAATGTTGTTGCGCGACCGGGACGGGATTACCGTCGCCTTCCATCTTGATAACGATTTCAATGCCAGTTTGAAATACCGTTATTACGGGAGGTTATTAAGTCACTGGTTTCAAGCGCGGCCGACCACCGTCAAGCCCCCGTGCGGCGGGCCTCGCAGCCTGGCGGCACCGTGCGCGCCCGGAGTTGCCATCGGGCAGCGCGAACCTTGCTGGGCAACAGCCGCAACGCGACATTTCGGTATACTCGCGAGCTTTCCCAAAAACGACTATTCGCGGCCCTCCTCCCGCGCAGCGACCGCCGTTTCATAGGCGTGCCGCCCTCGCGCGACAAGCGTGCCCGCCCCGCTCACCATGTCCGATCTCTCCACGCCGTTCGGCGCGCCCCGCCGTCTCGTCAACATCAATCCGAAGCCGCTCGCCGTCGCGCTCGCGCTGGTCGTGCTCGGCGCGATCTATCTCGCGCAGACCGTCAGCGTGAAACAGGCCGCGCTGTACGTCCTCGGCGCGCTGCTCGGCGTCACGCTCTATCACGCCGCGTTCGGCTTCACGTCCGCATGGCGCGTGTTCATCGCCGACGGCCGCGGCGCCGGCCTGCGCGCGCAGATGCTGATGCTCGCGATCGGCGTGCTGCTGTTCTTCCCCGCGCTTTCCGCCGGCACGCTATTCGGTCATCCGGTCGTCGGCGAAGTGTCGCCCGTCGGCACGTCGGTCCTGATCGGCGCGTTCATGTTCGGCATCGGCATGCAGCTCGGCGGCGGCTGCGCCTCCGGCACGCTGTATACGGTCGGCGGCGGCAGCACGCGGATGGTGGTCACGCTGATCGCGTTCATCATCGGCTCGGTGATCGGCACCGCGCACATGCCGTTCTGGTCCGCGCTGCCGCATCTGCCGCCGATCTCGCTCGTGCAGACGCTCGGCGTCGGCCCGGCGATCGCGCTGAACCTCGTGGTGTTCGCGGCCATCGCGGCGCTGAGCGTGCTGATCGAAAAGCGCCGTCACGGCCGTCTCGTCAGCGGCGTGGATCGCGCCCCGAACCCATCGCCGTGGCTGCATGGCCCGTGGCCGCTCCTCACCGGCGGCGTCGTGCTCGCGATCCTCAACTTCGCGACGCTCGCGCTGTCGGGCCATCCGTGGGGCGTCACGTCGGCGTTCGCGCTGTGGGGCGCGAAGGCGTTCTCCGCGATGGGCGTCGACGTCGCGAGCTGGCATGTGTGGAGCACCGGCCCGAACGCGGCCGCCCTTGCCGCACCGATCAGCCACGACGTGAAGTCGGTCATGGACATCGGCATCGTGATCGGCGCGATGGTTGCCGCTTCGCTGGCCGGCCGCTATGCGCCGGTGTGGCGTCTGCCGCTGCGCTCGCTGATCGCGGCAATCATCGGCGGACTGATTCTCGGCTACGGCGCGCGCCTCGCGTACGGCTGCAATATCGGCGCGTACTTCAGCGGCATCGTGTCGGGCAGCCTGCACGGCTGGCTGTGGCTCGTCTCGGCATTTTTCGGCAACGTGGTCGGCACGAAGCTGCGTCCGGTGTTCGGCCTCGCGGTCGAGCGCGTCAAGCAGACGGGCTGCTGAGCGGGCGGCTTCGGCCGCCTATCGGGCGGGGGCTGCGCTGCCGGCCTCCCTTGCACCCGTCTGAAGCCGTCGCGCGAGTTCGTCAGCGATCTGCTCCGCGCTTTTCCTGACCGCCGTTTTTTCATCGCGGCCGGACAGAACGACCTTCGCGGCGATCACGTACGGGTTGAGCTTGATCACGGCGCCCGGCATATCCCTGCTCGCCCCCTCTTCAACAGTTTCATAGAGCGGCGGTAACTCCGGCGTAGCCAGGTTATCGCAGGAAACCGCGACCTGAAACTGGCTTTGGCCCGCGCCCATACCCACCATCGCGCGACGCAGCCGATTACCCTCATCGACACTGAGAAAAACGCCGCGCACCTGCCAGCCGTCGTGGGGCAGCGGTTCACCCGGCGTGACGCGGCGCGCGTCTACTCCGGCCTTCTTCAGATCGTCCGTCAGAGATTGCGCCATCAGCGCAACCATGTCTCGCGCACGCGCCTGCGGATCTTGCTGCTGACGCAGCGGGCCCTCAGGCACGAGATTGCCCAGGATGCCTCGCGCGCGGTGGCCTGGCCCGCTGTCAGGGGCGATGTTCGCGGCGTCGAGATCGAAATCGGAGACATAGACGACCGGCGGCGCGACAGGAGCCGCGAGCGCTGCCGACGAATCCGCGGCCAGACATCCTTGCGCGCTGGCACACACGTACGTCGCCAGACATATCATTCGCACCCATCGCAACACCATTGCGCACCTCCACGCTGATCGCCTGGTACTGGTTGCATGGCAGCGACGAAATACGGCATCCATATCGCGGCCGCTCATCCATCTTAGGTCTTTCAGAAGCGCACCCAGGGCTCGATCGTCTGCATCGCGATCTGAAAATCCTATACTGGGTCGGTGCGGTTGCTGACTTCGCGCCTTGTCTGCACATCCGTTTGCACGAGTCCAATCGTCCGACATGACGCCCCTGAAACCCGGTGGACCGCGCGTTGCGTCATCTGCCCGACAGAACGGAAAACCAAGCCATGCTGACGATCGACGACGTCCGCGCCGTGCCGCTGTTCTCGACCCTCCCCGATAGCGAACTGGAAATCCTCGTGCACGCGTGCGCCGACCTGCATCTATGCGCGGGCGAGTTCGCGGTCCATGAAGGCGGCGAGCGCGCGTTATACGCCGTGCTGTCGGGCAAGATGGAAGTCATCAAGACGTTCGACGGCATCGAGCGAAGCTTGGGCTGGCGTCTGCCCGGCACGATCTTCGGCGAAGTGCCGCTCGCGCTGAGCTCACCGTTTCCGGGCGCGTATCGAGCGGCCGAGCCTTCGCGCGTGATGCGGGTCGACGCGCCGCAATACTATGCGCTCGCGGCGGCGTCGCCCGACGTGGCGTTCAAGATGGGCGCGCTCGCGCGCGAACGCATCGGCGGGCTGCAAAGCCTTTCCGCCGAGCCGCCGAAGGCGCGTGTGACGATCGTCGGCAACCGTTGGGACAATGCGTGCACGCTGCTGCGTCAGTTCCTCGCGCGCAATCAGATCAGCGTCGACTGGCTGGCGCCGGATGCGCCCGAATTGGCCGCGCGCTGGCCTGGCACGTGTCCGACGGAAGGCGAGTGCCCCACGTTGCGCCTCGTCGACGGCACGGTGCTGAGACGGCCCGCGACCCGCGAGCTTGCGGGACTGCTCGGCCTCCAGACGCAGCCGCGTCTGGCCGGATACGACACGGCGATCATCGGCGGCGGCCCCGCGGGGCTGGCTGCCGCGGTATACGGCGCGTCGGAAGGTCTGCGCACGCTGGTGCTCGAGCGCGAGGCGCCGGGCGGACAGGCGGGCACGTCCTCGCGCATCGAAAATTATCTCGGCTTTCCCAATGGTGTTTCCGGCGACGAACTCGCGAGCCGCGCGCTGCAACAGGCACGGCGGCTCGGCGCGGAGATCCTCGTGACGCGCTCGGTCGAGCGCATCGATGTGCAGGCGCGGCGGATTCATCTCGATGGCGGCGACGCCGTGCACGCTCGAACCATCATTCTCGCGACGGGCGTCACGTGGCGGCGGCTTGCGATCGACGGCTTCGACCGCTTTATCGGCAAGGGGATTTACTACGGCGCGGCGCGCAGCGAAGCGAGCGCGACGCACGGCCTCGATGTCCATCTGATCGGCGGCGGCAATTCGGCCGGCCAGGCGGCGTTGTTCTTCGCCAATCATGCGCGCAGCGTGACGCTCGTCGTGCGCGGCGATTCGCTCGAAAAGGGCATGTCGCGCTATCTCGTCGAACAGCTAGCGGGCAAATCGAATGTCGCGGTGCGGCTGCGCTCCGAAGTCGTCGGCGCGCATGGCGATACGCATCTGACGGCCATCAGCGTTCGCGACTCGACGAGCGACGCAGTGAGCCGACACGACTGCGGCGGTCTGTTCGTCTTCATCGGAGCGGATGCGCAGACGGAGTGGCTGCCGCCCGAAATCGCGCGCGATGTGCGCGGCTACGTTCTGACCGGCGATGACGTCGTCAAGGCCGGACTCTGGTCGCATCAGCGCGATCCTTCTCTGCTCGAATCCAGCGTGGCTGGCGTGTTCGCGTGCGGAGACGTGAGACTGAGTCCTGTGAAGCGCGTCGCTTCGGCCGTCGGCGAGGGCAGCATGGCGATTGCTTTCGCGCACAGGTATTTGCAGTCGGACGGCGCTTGAGTTCGTCGCGTGAGACTGCTGCGCGATCGGGTTGCGCGGCCGCTATGTATTCGCAGGTAGCGCGACGCGTTCCAATACCGTCATCGGGCCGAGCCTTTCGATCACATCCAGTTGAGCCGCATCGCGCACGAACAGCGAACCCGCAAAGCCGAGCGCGTTGACCGACACGCCTTCGACTCGCTCTTGCGATCTCGGCACGAGCAACATCCAGCGCCGCGTGACCAGCAGGTTGTAGGGCGTCGCATGACAGCCGGCACGGTCGATTTCGAGCGCGCCGATATCCGCCGCGTCGAGCAGCGCGCGATAGCGTGAAAGCGCCAGCTTCGGCGCATCCGCGCGAGCCAGATCATCGGCGTGAAAGCGTGCGAACGCATGCCGAAACGGCAGATCCGGCAAGCCGTTCTCCGCACCGAGCAAGGGCTCGACAGGCACGGACGGATCGGCTTCCCCGAGCGGCAGCGGCACGATCTGCAGGTGCTTGTGCGGCTGGCTCGCGCCCGCCTGCGTGCCGGCGTTGTAAAAGCCGATGCCGTCGAATTCGGCCATGCACGCGAGCAGCGCTTCGAAATCGGCAAGATCGAGCAGCGCTTCCTGCCGTTCGAATTCGCGCGTGACGATCAGCAGATGATGATCGATCACGTTGAACTTGTTCAGCAACGCGAGGTGAGTATCGGAGATGTCGGCGACGAACAGATCCGGCTCATAGGGAAGAAATGGGTTCGCCTGAGGGTGCTTTGCCGTCTGCAGCTTTCGCGCTTGCTCGCGTTGCTGTTCCTTGCGCGTCAGGCTCGACACCTGACGCACGAGAAAGCGGATGCCGCCGCTGTCGATCACGGACTGTTGCGTGTCGATCGGTCGCAGCGCGCCGCAGCTCAGCGCATGTCCGGTCTGTCGCACAATGGCGGGCCATAGCGTGCCCGGAATCAGGCGTCGTTGTCGTTCCATAGCATGTCGGCAGGCGTGGCGGCGCGCGTGAAGCGGGTGAACGCGCAGCCGCTACAGCTTGTAGCCTATCGTGCGCAAAAGATCCTTGCGCCATTGAATGTCCTCCGCGCTTTCCGTGCCGACCGGCGAAAAACCATCGATCACGCCGACGATGCCTCGCCCCTGATCTGTTTCAGCGATCAGCACTTCGACGGGATTCGCCGTTGCGCAGAAGATGCGGCAGACCTCCGGCACGGCCTTGATCGTGTTCAGCACGTTGACGGGGAAAAAGCCGTCGCCCAGAAACACGAAGAAGCTATGGCCCGCGCCGACGTTGGTTGCGTTCTGGCATGCCATCTCGACAAGGCTTTCGTCGGTGCCGGAGCGCCGCACGAGGCGCTTGCCGGAAGCCTCGCAAAACGCGAGACCGAACTTGATGCCGGGCACCGTGCCGACCATCGCTTAGTGAATATCCTCGACAGATTTGATGAAGTGGCTTTGCCCGAGAATGAAGTTGGTCGCTTCGGGCTTGACGACCTTGACGGCGGACAATTGCATGGTGGACCTCGCTCCATTGCGGCAACACGCCGATGAAAACACGTCGAACACGGGCCAACGCGACCGTGGATGGTTCGCGCGTCAGCCGGTCTTCGTCGATCCGGCTTCTAGCCTAGTACTAACCGCGCGTGAGCGAAACCTCGACCGACCACGAGCCGCGGGATTCGAATGCGCCCTGACACCGCTTCCGGGTCGCGCCAGTCCAGGATCGAGCAGGCAGAGAAAGCCTGGCTTATGGCGGCACTGATCGACCAAAAGCCGATTCATCCTCATAGCGTTTTGACCCGCTTTAAACCCCCATCGCAGCGCGGCGACCTCTCCGGGTCAACAAGGTCAACCGCCGGTTTACGCCCCCGACCGAGTGTGCAAGTATCTTCACCAAGCCGCATCCCGCACACTCTTGCGAGGTTCACGATGGCCTGGAAACTTTGGAAGACCGAGAAGCGGTACGACGAGACGCGAAGCTGGCCGAGCGGCACGCATGAGTCGTTGAAGCAGCTTCTGGATATGTATCTGGGCAGCGACTCGCCGCCGTTTGCGAACTGGGCCGCGCCTGGAATTACTTTTGCGCCCGAAGTCGAAACGCTCGCGCGAAACGGAGTCCGGGGGTATCAGCTTGCCCTCTGGTTGTGGCTTTTTGCCGAGAAGCACGGCACGATCGCGGCAAAAATGGTGCGCGAGTCTTTGTGCCTGCTCGCCGACGCGATGCAACCGTCGTCCGGCGACAAGATCGACTCGCTCCTCGACCTCGAAAACCGCCTCGCGCATTCTGTCGAGGACCTTTCCGCTCAACAGCGCACCTTCCGACTGGAGGGTCTGTCCGTCGAGCTACCCATGGAGTTTTTCCTCGCTACCGCCTTCCTCAGGCTCGCACCGGACTCGCCTTACGCCGGGAACGAAGGCACCGACCTGCAAGGCAACGACTTCAAACTGGCCGACTGTTTTGAGCATGCAACCGAAGAGGGGCTGGCGGTATTCCGGCCCATGATAGACGCGGTCGACTTCGACGCGAAATCGCTGCCCAACTGGAGATGGAGCGCTCATCCCGGCGCCGCCGAGCGACACCTGCAACGCCGCCACAAGAATCCCCTTTTCGCCCTTCATCGCCAGATGGTGACGGCTCACGAGGTCTATGAGGCACGGCTCGCCGACGCTCGGGCCATCGAGGACATCAGGACCGAGCTCAATGAGACTAGCCGGTCGTTCTCCGAGACGACCGAATTGCCCTTGAACTGGCAGCCCTTCCTCGAAGGATACCGGGACCACGTCGACAGGCTCGACGAACGCCGGCTCGTCGTTGGCGGACAGAGCACGTCGCTCGGCAATGCAATTGCAGCGTTGCGCGCCGACATACTTGCGACCTGGCGCGCTTCGATTCACAAGAACCGGCACAGTCTCGCGACTCTGGAGCAGGAAGAAGCGAAACGGGCTGAGCGACGAACGCTGCTGTATGGATGCGAGTGGACGGCCCAGCTTTTGAGCCACGGGTCGCTGATCCCGCCGGAAGAGGTGGTTCCCGCCCTGCTAAGCGAGCCCCCTTCCGAGCTGGAAAAGGTGGTGACCGGTCTGCGGGGCGAACCGCGACTGCATGAGACGCTTGCGCAGTGTTGCGCAACTGCGCATCGGCTTGTCAACGAGCTTCGCGCGGCTGGCCATCAGCTTCCCGACATCGACGACAAGCTTCGCATTCTGGATGGTGCGCCCGGCCAGTTGCCGGTCTGATCGTCTTCCAGGTGTGCCATGTCGTGTTACCTATTTGGACCCCACGCCCGACCCACAAAGGCCACTTATGAACTCTTCCTCTCGCGACCCGCTCGATGTAGCGACCGAGGCGGTATCTACGCTTTCAGAGTACCTGGAGCTTTCGCTAGACAAAGGAAAGAGCCTGATTTTGGTGCTCTCTCAAGGCGAAAATAGCGAAGTCTACCTTGGTGATCCTGGCGAGCCAGACGCGGACTGGATAAGCTGCGCGGCCATTCCGAACAAGCTGGTCCACGCGCTTCTGGAGACCACGCGGTCAGGATTCAACCAGTTGGTCATTGAAGGACAGGCCTACCGCTTCGCTCGGACCTTCGCGCAAGTTGCCGAGCATGGCGCTGTCGTATTCACACCTGCGTAGACGTTGTAGCCAATCACGTTGATGCATTTGATCATGGATGATCGTGACGATTTCCTTGTGCGCAACATGGCGTTCCGCGAGGTCGATCTGGCGGTCGAATGGGCTGCGGCAGAGGGGTGGAATCCGGGCCTCGACGACGCGAGGTGCTTCTGGAATGCAGACCCCAATGGCTTTTTCGTCGGTACCTGGCGCGGGGAGCCGGTGGCATGTATCTCGGCAATCGCCTACGATGAGCGCTTCGGTTTCATCGGCCTTTACATCGTCAAGCCGGCGTTTCGCGCCAGGGGTTTCGGTCTGCGCACCTGGCAGCACGCGATGCGCTATCTGGGAGATCGTACGATCGGCCTCGATGGTGTCGTTGCCCAGCAGCAGAACTATCAAAAATCCGGTTTCCAGCTCGCCTATCGCAACATCCGCTTCCAGGGCGTCGTGCAAGCGGCGTCGACGCCAAACCTGACGAACGCGCGGGAGGTACCCTTCGCGCAACTGGTTGCCTACGACAGCGCATGTTTTTCGACCGCCCGTCCCCGCTTCCTGGCGGACTGGATCGCGCAACCACAGGCGCTGGCCCTGGCGGATGTGCGCAACGCTCAGATAAGGGGGTACGGCGTGCTGCGCCGTTGCGGGACCGGCTACAAGATCGGTCCGCTCTTTGCCGACGACGCACGGATCGCCAACGATCTGTTCGACGGACTGGTCGCGAGCGTCGCAGGCGAAGTCATCGCGTTCGACGTGCCGGAGGTCAACGCGGCAGCCGTAGCGCTCGCTGAACGCTACGGCATGGTTAGCGCGTTCGAAACGGCGCGAATGTACACTCGCACCCCGCCCGCCATTCCCGTGCAACGCGTGTTCGGGGTGAGTTCATTCGAACTAGGTTGACTGCAAAGATCGAGCCGCTGGAAAAAACCGGCGGTGATGCGCTAGACCTCCACTACGATCCGGGCGGTCCGCCCCGAAAGGGAACGATCATCGAGCGACCGTAAGCGACGACTCACGCATCTGTGCGTAGGTCGACTCGGCAAGCTTCACTTCGTCTCGCGAAGGCTTGGTACGAACGCTCAGATAGCCGACGGTCTTGCCGCCTTCAATCACCGGTGTGACGTTCGCGCATACCCAGTAATGGTCACCATTCTTGCGGCGGTCTTTCACGAGCGCTGTCCTCGCGACATGAACGTCACTTTCGCGAGACCCTCTTCTTCCTTTCCGGAACTTCGACGGTGGCGTCGACCGGTGTGAACGGTGCGTGAAAATGATCGACGAGGAAGTCGATGAAGGCGCGCGCCCGCGCGGTCTGATTGCGCTGCCTGGGGTAATAGACGAACAGGTCCGCGGACGGCAGCACGGTATTCGGCAGCACCAGCTTAAGGCGCCCGCTCTGTACATACTTGGCCAGATCCCATTCAGAGCGAATCAGAATCCCATGACCGTCGAGCGCCCACCGAAGGACAATGTCGCCGTCATTGCTCGATAGCGCGCCTTTCACCTTGATCGCCTCGATGTGGTCGTTCACGATGTAGCGCCACACGCCATAAGCGTCATCGTTCTGCCGATGAATGATGCAGCGATGCTGGTGCAGGTCCTCCACCCGCTCGGGCGTTCCAGAACGTTCCAGATATTTCGGGGACGCGCAAAGAAAGCGGCGATTGCTCATGATGCGCCTCGCGCTCAGGCGACTGTCGGGTAGCTCGCCGAACCGTATCGCCATGTCGAAGGCCCCTTCGACGAGATCGACCGGCCGGTCTGTCACCTCGAACTGAACTTCGACATTCGGAAAACGCTTTGCAAAGTCGGAGACGAGCGGCGCGATGGTCGTCCTGCCAAAACCGAGCGTCGCGTTGATGCGCAACGGCCCATGCGGATCGCGTCTGGCGCCGGATATGGCCTCCTCCATCTCGCGGACCTGCCCGACGATCTGGGACGCGTAGCGCAGATAGGTCTCGCCCTCGGGTGTCAGGCTGACGCTGCGCGTGGTCCGGTTGACCAGACGCGCGCCGAGCCGCTGCTCGATGATCCCCAGCCGCTTGGTCGCCGCTGGCGGACTCAGATCGAGCGCCCGGGCGGCGCCGGACATGCTCCTGAGTTTCGCCAGGAGAATGAAGAACTCAAAGTCGGATGCGGGAGCAGTACTCACTTTTGGTGAAATATGTAATGAACGTAAGTGAATTCTAGCAAGCTCTTTCGCGGCTAAGCTATGCAACACATTGAAGCCGGTGTGGCTCAATAACTGTTCAAATCTCTGGAGACAGTGGCGTGAGAATCGTTGAAATCCGCGAAAAAACCGTTCCGATCAGTTCCCCGATCCGGAACGCCTACATCGACTTCAGCAAAATGACCTCGAGTCTCGTCGCGGTCGTCACGGACGTCATTCGCGACGGCAAGCCGGTGATCGGCTACGGCTTCAACTCGAACGGCCGTTACGGCCAGGGCAAGCTGATGCGCGAGCGCTTCATCCCGCGCCTGCTCGAGGCCGCCCCTGCCTCGCTGGTCGACGACTCCGGCGACAATCTCGATCCCCACAAGATCTGGGCGACGATGTTCATCAACGAGAAGCCCGGTGGCCACGGTGAGCGGTCCGTCGCCATCGGCACGATCGACATGGCCGTCTGGGACGCGGTGGCGAAAATCGCGGGCAAACCGCTGTTTCAGCTCCTCGCGCAACGGTACGGCAATGGCCAGGCCAACCGCAAGATCTTCGTCTACGCGGCGGGCGGCTACTACTATCCGGGCCAGGACCACGAAAAGCTCAAGGATGAGATGCGCAGCTACATCGACCGGGGCTACACGGTCGTGAAGAAGAAAATCGGCGGTGCCTCGCTCGACGAAGACCTGCGACGCATCGACTCGATCCTCAGCGTGCTGCAGGACGGCCAGAAGCTCGCGGTCGATGCCAATGGCCGCTTCGACCTCGATACGGCGATCAGGTATGCGAAGGCCCTGTCGCAGTACGACCTGTTCTGGTACGAAGAGGCGGGCGACCCGCTCGACTTCGAGTTGCAGGCGACGCTGCGCAACTACTATGACAAGCCGATGGCAACTGGCGAAAACCTGTTCTCGATGCAGGATGCTCGCAACCTGATCCGCTACGGCGGCATGCGCCCCGATCGCGACTGGCTGCAATTCGATTGCGCGTTGAGCTACGGCCTCGTTGAATATCTGCGAACGCTCGACATGCTGCATCAGCATGGCTGGTCGCGCAGCCGTTGTATTCCCCACGGCGGGCACCAGATGTCGCTGAACATCGCGGCGGGCCTCGGACTTGGCGGCAACGAATCGTACCCGGACCTGTTCCAGCCATACGGCGGCTTCCCCGACGGCGTTCGCGTCGAGAACGGATATATCACGATGCCGGAGCTGCCCGGCATCGGCTTCGAAGGCAAATCCGACCTCATCGCCGAGATGCGCAAGTTGGCTGAATGACGCGCGCGCAACGGCACCGACCAGTATTCCCGGTTGAATGGCTCATATAAAGACGGAACGAAGCCGGCTCAATGCGGCCTTTCCACGCTGCTGCGTGGGAGGGCCGCATTTTCCCTTTGAAGACGCCGTGCACAGGAGACAGACATGCCAGTATCGAAAGTAAGAAGAGCACTTTCCAAGCTGTACGTTCAGGTCCTCATCGGGATCGTGGCCGGTGTCCTGCTCGGCCACTTCTACCCCGAGCTCGCCTCGCAGATGAAACCGCTGGGCGACCTGTTCATCAAGCTGATCCGGATGCTGCTTGCACCGATCATCTTTGCATCGGTCGTGGTCGGGATTGCGCGCATGAACGACCTTCATCAAGCGGGCCGGGTTGGCGTGAAAGCCCTCCTGTATTTTGAACTGGCGTCGACCATTGCGCTCATAGCGGGAATGGTGGTCGTCAATGTCATCAAACCCGGCAGCGGAATGAACATCGATCCCTCGCAGATCGATGCCGCTGCGATTTCGACCTACACGCACGCGGCGCAGCAACACGGCATGCTCGACTTCTTCATGAGCATCGTTCCGAATAGCATCGTCGGGGCATTCGCCAAAGGCGAGATGCTTCCCATCATTTTCTTTTCAGTCCTGCTCGCCATCTCGCTGGCAAAGCTCGGCCCTCGTGCCGCGCCATTCGTCGACATGCTCGACATGTTCCTTCAAGGAATGTTCGGCGTCGTGCGAATCGTCATGTACGTTGCTCCGATCGGCGCGTTCGGGGGCATGGCCTTCACCATCGGCAAATACGGCATCGGCACCCTGGCATCGTTCGGCGAGTTGATGCTTTGTCTGTATCTGACTTCGTTCTTCTTCGTGTTCGTCGTGCTCGGCCTCGTCATGAAAATGTGCGGGCTATCGCTGTGGAAGTTTCTCCGCTACATCAGGGACGAGATTCTGATTACGCTCGGCACGGCGTCGACGGAAGCGGTGTTGCCGCAAATGCTGATCAAGATGGAGGCGCTGGGCTGCCCTCGCCCAGTGGTCGGCATGGTCTTGCCCACCGGCTACACGTTCAATGCCGATGGAACGGCGATTTATCTGACGATGGCGGCCTTGTTCATCGCCCAGGCGATGAACGTCCACCTGAGCATCTGGGACCAGTTGCTCGTGCTCGGCGTACTGCTGCTCACGTCGAAGGGCTCTGCGGGTGTGGCCGGGGCGGGATTCGTCGCACTGGCCGCGACGCTCGCCTCGATGCACAAGATTCCCGTGGAAGGCCTCGTGCTGCTGCTCGGCGTGGACCGCTTTCTCAACGAGGCGCGCGCAGTCACGAACCTGATCGGCAATGGCGTTGCCACCGTCGTCGTCGCTCGCTGGGAGGGGCAACTCGACAGGAAGCTGGCGCGCGCGGTGCTGGATCGCGACCATACGCCTCACTTCCACACACCTGGTCCTGCCGCGCAACCGGCGATCCCGCCGGCACCGACGACCGAAGCCGCCGCGGTTCTCGACGGCTCGCCGAATCATCGCTAGAACTGAACTTTTCCGGGTGGGTGCCGTTAATGCAGAGATATCTCACTCCACCGAATTCAGCATGAAACTGACCATCAAGTTCCGTCTTCTCGCCACACTCACCTTGCTCGGGATCCTGCTGACGGTGAACGGCGTGCTGGGGATCGCCGGCATGCGTGGTTCAAACCATGCCGTTGCGCAGGCGTACACCAACGACGTGGCTGCCGCAACCGCGCTCGGCAGGTCCAACCTGAACCTGACGATAGTGCGTACCACGCTCGACCGCGTGCTGCTGCACCCGGAAGCAGCGGACAGAGCCGCGCTCATCGATAAGGCGCGCAACTATCTTGCGGTCTCCGACAAGGCCTGGAAAGAGTACCGCGCACTGCCCGTTTCCGAGGCCGAGGCGGCCTTGTCGAAGGCCGTGGCCGACGCCCGTGAAGCGATGCTGCATGGCGGACTCGAGCCGATGATGGACGCGATGAGCCGTGGCGACCATGAAGCCGCCGACCACGATGCGATGGTCGTGATGCCACCGCTGTCGGCGGCTCTCACGCAGAAAACCGCGGCTCTGGACAAGTTTCGCAACGAGCAGGGCAATGGGCGTTACAAGACGGCACAGGACCGGTATGACACCCTCGTGACAATTACCGGAATCGCGATCGCAGTCGGTCTTCTGACCTGCGTCACCTGCGGTTTCACGCTGCTTCGCGCAATCGCGCGCCCGATCGATATGACGGTGCGCCATGTCGAGCGACTCGCTCAGGGTGACATGTCGCAGCAATTGCGCTTCGACAGTGATGACGAAATGGGTCGCCTCGTCAGAAGCGTCGGGCAGATGCAGAAGGACATCGGCACGATGATCGAACAGATCGCGCGCGGCAGCGAGTCGATCGCATCCGCGACCCAGCAGATCTCGGCCGGCAACGCGGACCTGTCGGCGCGCACCGAGACGCAGGCGGCGTCCATCGAGGAAACGGCGGCGAGCATGGAGCAACTCACCAATGCCGTCACGGAGAACGCCGCGCACGCGCGTGAAGCGCGCGAGCTGGCCGACGCGACGAAGGCGACGGCCGGTGCGGGTGCGGACGTGGTGCGTCAGGTCATCGCCGCGATGAGCGACATTCACGACGGTGCGAAGAGGATGGGCGAGATCATTGGCGTGATCGAAGGCATCGCCTTTCAAACCAACATCCTTGCGTTGAATGCGGCTGTCGAGGCTGCTCGCGCCGGAGAGGAAGGACGTGGCTTTGCCGTCGTCGCTGGCGAGGTGCGCAATCTCGCCCAGCGCTCAGCGACCGCGGCGAAGGAAATCAAGGAGCTCATCGACGCCTCGACGGCCCGCGTCGCGGACGGTTCGCGCCTGGTCGGTCGGGCCGGTGAGACCATGGGCGAAGTACAGACGGCCGTCAGCCGCGTCACGTCGATCATGAGCGACATCGCGACGGCCTCGGCCGAACAGAGCGATGGCATCGAGGAAGTCAATCGGGCGATTACGCAGATGGACCAGATGTCGCAGCAAAATGCCGCGCTGGTCGAGCAGGCAGCCGCCGCGGCCGCGTCGCTGACCGAGCAGACCGGTCTGTTGACGAAGGCGGCGGGTCGATTTCGCTTTGCGTCCCTGTCCTGATGCCGCGCTACGGGCTCGCCTGCCGCTGCGGGCCTTAGCTGCGCGCGTCGCCGGAGGTCGTGGCGTCGGGCTCACCGGTAGCCACCGCCTCGAGAAAGCCGCGCCCCATCTCAGCCTCGAAGCGCGAAGCGCTGCCCTCCCAGATGATGCGTGCATGTTCGAGCACGTAGACACGGTCCGCCTGCGGCAGCGCAAACCTGACGTTCTGCTCGCCCAGCAGTACGGTAATGGGCGTGGACTTTTGCAGCGAATCCAGCGCTTTCGACAATTGCTCGAGAATCACGGGCGCGAGCCCCAATGTCGGTTCGTCGAGAATCAGCAGCTTCGGCCGGGTCATCAGCGCGCGCGCGATCGCGAGCATTTGCTGCTCGCCGCCGGAAAGCGTGCGCGCGGTTTGGCCCTGGCGCGATTTGAGGATCGGAAAGAGATCGAACAGCCACGACAGCTGTTCGGCGCGCACCGTATCGGCGAGATGATATCCGCCGAGTTCGAGATTCTCGCGTACCGTCATGTCGCCGAATAGCTCGCGCGTTTCCGGGCATTGCACGAGGCCGGCGCGCGAGATCGCGGCTCCGCTGCTACCGCGCAGATCGCGCCCGTCGAAGCGAATCGTCCCCTTGTACGGCACGAGGCCCGAGAGCGCGTTGAAAAGCGTCGTCTTGCCCGCGCCGTTCAGACCGACAACCGATACGAACTCGCCCTCGCGCACCTGCAGACTGACGTCGTCGAGTGCGCACGCCTTGTCGTAAAGCACACGCACACCGGTCACCTCGAGGATCGTGGGCCTGGCAATGCCCGCGGCTCCGGTGCGCTGGCGCAACTCCAGCTTGCTGCCCAGATAGACCCGGCGAACTGTCTCGTTCTGCATCACTTGTTCGGCGGTGCCCTCGGCGACATGCTCGCCAAGGTACATCGCGAGCACGCGGTCGGCGAGCGCGGACAGACTTTTGACGTTGTGATCGACCAGCAGCACCGCGCGGCCTTCGGCGCGAAAGCCGCGAATCAGCTCGGAAAACGCCTCCGATTCCGCCACCGTCAGTCCCGCGAACGGCTCGTCCACCAGCACGACCTGCGGGTCGCGCGCAATCGCTTTGGCCATCTCCATGCGGCGCAGATCCGCAAATGGCAGTGTCGCGGGATGCCGATGCATGACGGCGGCAAGGCCCACACGCGAGGCAATTTCCTGCGCGCGCTGGTGCACGTGCGGTTCGGCGGCCAGCTTGACGAGCGAATCAGGAAGCAGCGCGAGCTTGATGTGTTCCAGCACCGTCTGCCGATGGAGCGGCCGCGAATGCTGGAACACGATGCCCACGCCCGCGCGCGCGATCCGGTGCGGCGCCCAGCCGGCCATCTCCACGCCGTTCACCTTGACCGACCCCGCGTTGGGCCGCTCGATGCCCATGATCAGCTTCATGACGGTGGACTTGCCCGAGCCGTTTGGTCCGATCAGGCCAAGAATCTCGCCGGGCCGGATGTCGAAGCCGATATCCTTGACGGCGACGAGACCGCCGAAGCGCTTGGTCAGTCCGCGTACGGAGAGCAGCGGCGTGTCGTTCATTGGCGCTCCCTCGCACGCAGCAGATTGCCGAGCAGACCGTCTGGAAAGAACAGCAGCGCCGCCAGTGCGACCGCTGCGACGACGAATGTGTTGAGCTGGCCGAGCGGGCGCAGAAACTCGCCGGCGACGATCAGGAAGATCGAGCCGAGCACCGCGCCGAGTATCGTGCGGCGTCCGCCGAGCACGGCCGCGATGATGATCTGTACTCCCACGCTGAGATCCACCACCGTGCTCACGGAGGCCGTGCCCTGGTAGAACACCAGCATCGCGCCGGCCACGCCGGAGAAAACGGCGCTGATGCAAAAGGCCACGAGCTTGTGTCGCGTGACATTGAAACCCAGCGCCTGCGCGCCGATCGTGTCCTGGCCGCTTGCCTGCAGGATCAGACCGACTGCCGAACGCGACAGGCCGAACAGCAGGACGGCGCAAACGATCAGGAACGCGAGCGCGATCCAGTAGTTATGGTTCGCATCGACCGACATCACGTCCGGCACCATCATGCCGATCTCGCCGCCAGTTATGCCCGCAAAGATCACGATGGCGTTCTGCAGCAGCAGCACGGCCACGAGCGTAACCAGCCCGAAGTAAGGACCGCGCAACCGCAGCGCGGGCACCGCCAGCAGCAGGCCGCCCACCAGCGCGACGCCGCCGCCAGCGAGCACGCAAACGGGTATGGGCAGACCCCATCTGGCGTCGAGGATCGCGGCCGAATAGGCGCCGAGTCCGATCAGGAACGTCGGCCCGAAGTTGACCTCGCCGGCAAAGCCGAACAACAGGTCCCACGACATGGCGAACACGCCGAAGTAATACGCAACCGTGAGCACGCCGAGGATGTAGCCCGAAAGCCACCACGGCAACGTCGCCGCCATCGCGACGAGCGCAACGGCGATCCATGCGCCACGCGAACGGAGAAGAACGGACATGGGGGTACGCTCCATTCGCACTGTTAGCGGCGTCCCAGGAAGCCCTGGGGTCTTACATACACCACGAGCACCAGCAGCAGCAACGCGGGCAGCGGCCGCAGGGTCGGCGCGATCAGATAGGCCGTAACGGTTTCCAGATAACCGACGACATACGCGGCCATCAGCGAACCGGACACGCTGCCGAGCCCGCCCAGCACCACAATGGAGAATGCGCCGGCCGTGAGCTGCCCTGCATTGTTGGTGCTCACGCCGAGGAACGAAGCGAGCAGCACGCCCGCGATACCGGCCAGCACCCCATAGATGCTCCACGCGAGAAGATAGATTCGGGAGAGTTCGAAACCGAGCAGCGTGAGACCACGAGGGTTCATCGAAGCCGCGAGCAGCGCCTTGCCTGCGCGCGTGCGGTTCACGAACAGCCACAACATGGCGATCACGACCCAGCAGACCACCGCGATCATGATTTCGTTGAACGGCACGCGCACGCTGCCGACCATCGCCACACCGCTGATCAGCGGGCGCATCGTCACCGGGTTGTCGGTGAAGAGCCACGCCATGCCCTGCTGGATCATGATGCCCCACAGCAGCGTGCCGGTGAGCACGAAGATTTCCTTCTCTTCGCCGGGAATCGCGGCCGAGCGTTGAATGGGCCGCACCACCATCAGGTAGGTGACGAAGGCCGTCACGAGACCCGCCAACACGCCGAGCAGCGTGCCGAGATAGGTGCCAAGTCCCGCCTCGCCCGCGAGCATCCAGCCCATCAGCGCCGCGACCAGCATCACGCCGCCGTGCGCGAGATTCAAGATGCCGGAGACGCCGAAGATCAACGTGAAACCGATCGCGCCCAGCGCGTAGAGGGAACTGATTGCAAAGCCGTCGACGAGAATCTGCAGTAGCAACATGCCCGGCCTTTCATGTTGGTTAAGGTGTCGATGCGTGCGCTGTCCGGGCCTTCGCTACGCGCGGGTCCGGACAGTCGCGATCGTCGCGCTGCTAGTTCGCGCTTGCCTGCTGCACCTTCATGAAGGTCGGGAATTTGACCACGCCGTTGGCAATCGACCTGGGCCAGATCGCAACCTGCTTGCCGTTTTGCCATTGCAGGTCGATGCCCGTGATATAGCCGGGCCCGTACTTCAGCGCGTGCGTGAACTGATCGCTCTTGCCGTAGAACTGCCAGCGTCCGATCGTCCCCACATAGTCGGTTTTCTCGAGTGCGTCGACCATCTGGTCCGGATCGGTCGAGCCCTTGTTGCGCTTGATCGCGTCCGCGAGGATGTAGACGAGGTCGTAGCTCGTGAAGCCGCAATACGCCGGAGAAACGCCGAACTTCTTCTGATACTCATCCGTAAATGGTACCGTTTTCGGCGTGATCGCCACGCCCGGCGCCGCGGCCGAGGCCGTGATCACGCCTTCCGTCGCGCCGTTCGTGTCCTTCCAGAAGCTCGTGGTCGTGGCCTGCGAGCTTTGGCCCGACATCGGGATCGGCACCTGCTGGTCGTGCCATTGCACGGTCGGCTGCACGCCAACGTGGCTGATGCCGGTGGTGATCGTGTCGGGGTGCTTCGCCTCGATCTGGTTGAAGATCGGCGTGAAATCGGAAGTGTCAGGATTGAAGCGGATGTGATCGAGCACCTGAAGTCCCGCCTTGGGCAGGCATTCGAGGTAGCGTTCGTCGAGCGGCTTGGTCCACGCCGCGTCCTCGCTCATGACGACCGTCGTTTTCATCTTGAACTGGCCGACCAGAACGTCGTGTGAGAAGTCGCAGATGGACTGTGCGATGAACGCCGACGTCATCCAGCCGTGGAACGTGTACTTGTAGTGGTCGTAGTCGTCGTGAACGTGCTTCGAAATGTCGTTGCTAGCCGCGCCGGGAGTGATGAAGGGCATCTTCAGGCGTCCCGACCACGGCTCCATCGCGAGCGCCACTTCGCTGATGTAGCTGCCGATCACAGCGACTACCTTGTCCTGAGTCGCCGCGCGCTGGAAGGCGCGCACGCCGTCCGAAGCCGATGAATGGTCGTCGTACGCGACGATCTGGATGGGCCGGCCATCGACGCCACCGCTGGCGTTGATCTGGTCCGCGGCGAGTTGCGCCGCCTTGCTGATCGAAGCGCCCGCCACCGAGGATTCTTCGCTGATCACGCCGATCTTGATCGGCTCTGCCGCCGCATGGGCGCCTGCCGCCAGACCTAGCCCCGCCGCTGCCATCCCCGTCGCGACGACGCAATGAAGGTTTCGCCACACATTGTTCCTGGACATCATGCATCTCCGATTCGAAAGGATCGTTGAGCAACACTTGCCCGCCACATTGCAGCATTTGAAGAATGCGCACACAACAATATTCACGGGCCTCGCAGCGCTCAATCGGTACAAACGATGACCGGGTCCCTACGGATTTCATGGTGCAGAGCGGAAAAAATTTTGCCGCCCGCGCCGCCGGACGCGGTTTGTCCATCGTGAGAGCGATGGCTATGGACCGCGAGATTAGCGGCCTTCATCCTTTCGCTCATTCGTCATCCGAAGCATTGTGGCCGCATCGCTTTGCGGGGTTGGTGCGGCGGTTCAATGGACCAACCCGCGCCATGATCAGCTGAGGGCGGTCGCGGCGCGGAAACGGACCACGCGGCAAGTGTGCCTGCGTGCGGGTCCGAACACTACCCGGCAACCCTGCTTGCTGACACATGTACGTCATGCTAGGTTGCTGCAATTCCCGCTGCCGCATCTGGCATCTATTTTTCGCAACGCTGCGCGCGATCAAAAAAAAGCGGGGTGGGTTGCTCTGGACTCATCGTACGCATACGCCTTTCCCCTGGAGGAATTCAAGAGCCATGGCTTCAATGATCCAGCGGACGACCCTGTTCGCCTGCCTGCGCGCGGCTTGCGTCGCGGCTTGCCTGTCCGTCGCCGCCCTTGGTGCCCATGCCGCGGATCTCGTGATCGCAGGCCGGGACGACATCTACGGCCGCGGACTCGCGCAGGCGGTGGACGGCTACAAGAAACAGCACCCGGGCGTCGATATCGAGTTGCTGAAGCTGCCGAACAACGACCTGTATCAGAAACTGAAGCTGTCATTACGCGAAAACACGCGCGCCTATGACCTGGTGATGATGGACGACACCTGGTCCCCCGAATTCATCGCCAACGGATGGCTTCAGCCGCTGCCCGCCACGCTCGCGGATGCCGACATGGTGACGTCCACGATCTCCCTCGGACGCACGTCGACCGGAACCTTGTACGCGATGCCGATCGTCGGCAATGTCGAGATGTTCGCTTATCGCAAGGATCTGCTCGCGAGTCGCGGCCTGCAGCCGCCGCGCAGTTGGGACGACGTGCTGAAGATCGCGCAGACTATCGGCACTGCCGACAAGGACGTCTCGGCTGTCGTGTTTCGCGGCGTGAAGGGTAACCCCGTCGTCACCGGTTTTCTGCCGATCCTTTGGGCCTATGGCGGAGAGGTCGTCGACACCAACGGCAAGGTTACGATCGATTCGCCCGAAGCGCTGGCCGCGCTGAAGATGCTGCTCGCCCTGAAGAAGTGGGCGCCGAAGGACGTCGACGTATATGGCGCCGGTGAAGTGCGAGACGCCCTGCAAGGCGGCACGGCCGCGCAGGCCATCGAAGTGTGGCCCGCCTGGCTGCCCGCGCTCGACGATCCGGCGAAGTCGCGCGTCGTCGGCCAGGTCGCGCTGCAACCGCCGCCCGGTCAGGTCAAAGGGCCGGCGCCGATGCTCGGCATCTGGCAAATGGGCATTGCGAAAGATGCGGCACATGCGAAAGTGGCGGCGGATTTCCTCGCCTATCTGACTTCGTCGGCCACGCAAACACAACTGGCCGTGCTCGGCATTCCGCCGACGCGCAAGAGCGTCTTCGTCAATCCGACGCTCGTCAAGCAGTATCGCTGGTACCCGGACCAGCTGAAGGCGCTCGAAGCGGGCCGTGCGCGGCCTCGCGTGAAAGACTGGCAGCAGATCGAGGCGATTCTCGGCGACGCGTTGCAACTCGCGCTGACGGGGCAGGCCGCGCCCGACGCAGCCTTGCATCAGGCGGCGCAGAAGATCGCCCAGGCCAACGCCGCATTGCAGTGAAAGCGGCGGTGACAGCGCAGACAAGCGTGGGAAAGAGTCGATGAGCGGGTTGCGACGTTATCTGCCGCTGATCGTCCTGATGAGCCCAGCCGCCCTCGTGCTCGGCGTGCTGGCGCTCTACCCGATGGCGCGCGTGCTGATCGATTCGTTTTTCTCGGTGAATTACGCGTCGGGGCGTCGCTCGTTCATCGGGCTCGCCAACTATCGATCGGTCATTGCGGACGGCGAGTTCGGCACGAGTTTCGTCAATACGATCCAGTTCATGAGCGTGGCCTCGCTCGCTGAAGTCCTGTTCGGCCTCGCGCTCGCGCTGCTGTTCGTGCGCGGGTTTCCGGGCCGGCGCATCGCCTTGCCGCTCGCCGTGCTGCCGATGATGCTCTCCACGCTCGTGTGCTCCGCCATCTGGCGCAATTGGCTCAATTACCGCGGCTTCCTGAATGCGCTGCTCACGGCGGCAGGTCTGCCGGCGGTGCCCTGGTTATCCGATCCGCACCTCGCGCTCTGGTCGCTGATGTTGGTCGATGTCTGGCAATGGACGCCGATGGCATTCCTGATCATTCTCGCGGGGCTGCAGTCGATTCCGCCGGAAATCGCCGAGGCGGCCCGCACCGACGGCGCGAACGAATGGCAGTGCCTGCGATACATCACGCTGCCGCTCGTTGCACCCCACGTCGCCCTCGCGATGCTGCTGCGCTCGATCGACACCTTCAAGCTGTTCGACAAGGTGTACGCATTGACGGGCGGCGGTCCGGGCAATGCCACGCAAACGCTGTCGACGTACATCTACGACACGGGTTTCCGGTTCTTCAACGTAGGACCCGCCAGCGCGGCTTCGGTACTGATGCTGCTCACGTGCGCGGTGCTGGTCTCGGGATACATATGGAAATCGGCCGTCAAGCGCGACCGTTGATGCCTCTCGCACGCTTGCAGGGTTTCGCGCGACGCTCGTCCGCTGCCGCGGTGCGAGGGCTGTTGCGGATCGCTGCGCTGGCGGTGTTGCTGCTGCCGTGCATATGGATGGCTGGCGCGGCCTTCACGCCGACGCTGGAACGCCTCGCCCATCCGCTCGCGTTGTGGCCTTCGGCGCCCACGTTCGAGCATTTCGCGGCGGTGTGGGAAAGCGGCATGGCCCAGTCGGTGCTGAACTCCGTGTGGGTCGCGCCAGGCGCCACGTTGCTCGCGCTCGCGCTGGCTTTTCCGGCCGCTTATGCCCTCGCGCGGCTTGCGTTTCCCGCGCGCCTCGATCTGCTGTTCCTGCTGCTCGTGCTGGCACTGAAGCTGATGCCGCCGATTACGGTGGCCGTACCGCTGTTCTCGCTGGCCAAGTGGCTCCATCTGCTCGATTCGCTGTTTGGGCTGATACTCGCCTATCAGCTGTACGCCCTGCCGATGGCGATCTGGATGTTGCTGCCGTTCGTGCGCGACGTGCCGATCGAATTCGAGGAGGCCGCGGCGCTCGACGGCGCGAACCTCGCGCAGCGCATCGTCTTCATCGTCGTGCCGCTGTGCGCGCCAGGTCTCGTTGCCACCGCCATCTTCGTGTTCATCATCGCGTGGAACGAGTTTCTGCTGGCGCTGTTGTTCGTCTCGTCGCCGAGTCATTTCACGCTGCCGCTCGCCATGGCGGGTTATGTGACCGAGAACGGCATCGACTGGGGCGAACTGATGAGCGCGGGGCTGATTTCGTCGGTGCCGACGCTTCTGCTCGCGGGCTATGTGCAGCGCTATCTGCTGCAGGGCTTTTCGGGCGGGTTGAAGTAGGGGGCTCCGACTTCACGCCGCCGCTGCAGCAGACGCTTTGCTTATCCAGAGGTTCTCTTGCGCGCTGCCCTGACTGATCACAACGTTTCGCCGGCTGACTGGATGTCGGCCATCGATGGCAGCCGCTTGCTGTCCGCACTGACCTTGCCGGGTAGCCATGACACCTGCGCCTACACGGTCGATGACCGGCTCGCGCGCACGCAGCATGCCACGCTCGACGATCAGTTGCACCATGGCGTGCGGGTCCTCGACATCCGCTGCCGCCATAAGCATGATCGCTTCGCGATTCATCACGGCGGCATCTCGCTGGGTCTGACTTTCGACGATGTGGTGCGGACATGCGCTCAGTTTCTCGCGCTTCACCGCGGCGAATGTATCGTCATGTCCGTCAAGGACGAATGGCCCGCGCGCGACTGCGCCCGCGCGTTTGCCGCGACCTTCGAATGGTATGTGGAAAGACATGCGGAGGTGCGCTGGCGGCTTGCTTCCGGGCGGCCGCGGCTGGAGGCGGTACGCGGGAGCATCGTGCTACTGCGGCGCTTCGCGAGTGAAGAGCCGCTCGGCATCGACCTGACAGTCTGGCCCGACAATGCGACGTTCGAGATCGACGTCGTGCCGACGCCATTCACCATTCAGGACGAGTTTCGCGTGCCGGTGCCGACATCGATCGCTTACAAATGGCGCGCCATCGATTCACTGTTGAACCTCGCCCCCGCTCTGTGCGGCGAGCGGTGGGTCATCAACTTTTGCAGCGGCACGGGGATGGCGGCGGCGCCGGTCGTCGTGGCGTGTGGCGATACACGGCATCGCGGCATTCACGAGCAACTTGCGGAGCGACTCGCGGCTCGTCCGGAACCAGGCGGCACAATGATGCTCGACTTTTGCGACTGGCAGGACTGGCGCCTCGTTGATGCGTTGATCGACTGCAACTGGAGCCGATAAGGTTTCGCTGCGAGTATGACGTTGCCCGCGAACGTCAGCGTGGTTCCTTGTTTGCCTGAGGCTGCCGCGGTGGCGGCTTCGATTCTTGTCCGCGTTGCGCCGGTTCACGCGTACAGGCGTCCGGCGGCGTGACATAAGGAACGTCGTCGCGGCAACACGCATAGATCGGAAACCCATACGCGTTCGTGCCGACGATGGTCGTTGGCCCGTGCAGCGGGCACACCGCCTTCATGGCGCCCCCTTGAAACTCATCGATCAATCGCTTCCATCTTACGCTCGCGTGCAAACGGTGTTCCATGTGCGCCTGCGTTGCCCTTCGAAACCCGGTCCCGTTCACCGCCGCCGACACGCATTCGCTATGCGTGCCGCGCCGCAGCGTTCGCCATTCTCTACAGCACGCGCCGCGGCCGAGCGACGCTGCCTGGGCAGCCGCCCCCTCGTGCAGCGAGCCGGCCGGGCCCAGGCAGGAGTGTCTGACAGGGTCGGCTGAATTGTCCTTTTCTTGCATAATATGCAATGATGCATCCGGTGGTGCTCACTGCAGTGTCCTGTCATTTCGGCCATTTTCGTGACATTGTTGGGGTGCTCTGCGAAGCAATCGGAGAGCGCACTCATCATCCCGGGCCATTCGAGTCCCTCGTTCGGACGTTCAAACGTCGACTTAGCTCGACTACGCCCCTGACGGCCGACCTTTCTGGATAGGGGTATTCACCTAGCCTTTCTTCTCAAAAATTTAACATTTCGAAGTTAGAATTAACCTTCTAAATTCGATTGTTATGTCATTTCATGACAGTTGAAATAGAGGGCGAAGCATCCGGTCAGTGGCACGGCAGGACTGACGAGGGTTATGGCCAACCGGTCGGCCGCGACTCGATGATGGACACCGTGTCGTCATTCGACTGTTGAATACCGACGATCAGAAGTGCGATCCGGGCCGAACTGGTTTTGTGGTGTTTATTTAGTCTTACTTATAACACTTTTGCTCCGGAATCCTCTCCGACCGAGCACATTCATTGCGCATGTCGTCTCCGGGGCAAGCGGGTTCGAATTCAATTCAGGGAGAAGCAATGAAAGACCTTTCGTCCGAAGTTTTGCTGAAATTCTGCCGAACGAATGCGTCGATTTTTCTTTCGCTCGCCAGCGAAGCGTTTGAAGGGCACAGAAACTCGCCGCCCTGAACCGGCAGGCGAGAAACACCATTCGGGGCATCTGGAATCTTTGAGCAGTGCGCCGGCGCGGCATATCGCCGCGAGCTGACGCACCCGGCTCCATTCGCGCAATACCACAAGCCTGTAAAAACCCGCGCAGTTCAATCAATGCCGCAGCCGTTCCTCCCTCGACGCTGGAGGCGGCAGCGCATTGTGGCAAAGCGATGGCGGGTATGCGAGACGGCCATTGGGTATTCACGATCCTCGCAAACGTTACGATCACGGATGGAAAGGATGACGAAACGAATCGTAGTAGTAACGGGCGGCATGGGCGGCCTTGGAGAAGCGATCAGTACGAAACTGCACGACGCAGGGTATGCGGTGGTAGTCACGCACTCGCCGAACAACACCGGTGCGGACAAATGGCTGGCTGACATGGAAACTCAGGGCCGGAGCTTCCGCGCTTACCCGGTCGATGTGGCCGACTACGACTCATGCCAGCGTTGCGCGGACAAGATTCGGGCGGAGGTCGGCCCGGTCGACATCCTGGTCAACAACGCGGGGATCACCCAGGACATGACTCTCAGGAAGATGGACAAGGTGAACTGGGATGCGGTCATTCGCACGAACCTCGATTCGGTCTTCAACATGACCAAGCCGCTGTGCGAAGAGATGGTCGCACGAGGCTGGGGGCGCATCGTCAATATTTCGTCCGTCAACGGTTCAAAAGGCTCGGTCGGCCAGACCAACTACGCCGCGGCCAAGGCCGGCATGCACGGCTTCACCAAGTCGCTAGCACTGGAAGTGGCACGCAAAGGGGTCACCGTCAACACGATTTCGCCGGGCTACCTGGCCACCAGGATGGTCACCGCGATTCCACAGGAGATCCTCGATACGAAGGTCCTGCCGCATATCCCAATGGGCCGTCTCGGCAAGCCCGAGGAAGTCGCGGCGCTCGTGCTCTATCTCTGCTCGGACGATGCCGGCTTCGTGACCGGCTCCAATATCGCGATCAACGGCGGCCAGCACATGCAGTAACGCGACACACCGCGCCGGTACGCCCCGGAACATCGGACGAAACGGCGTGAACCATTCACGCAACACCGCTGTGCTTCCATGAGAGGAACGTGTCATGAGTGAGACCTGGATGGGCCTGATCATTGGGGGCTCGTCCCTCGGCATCGCAATGCTGATGGTGATTGATCACTATCGCCGTGAGCGCAGACGGGCACGACTGCTACGACATCTGGATCAACATGAGTGGTGGCATCAACCGCGCGGGCGAATGTAGGTGCATCGTTCGTGCCAGTAACAAATCAGATACATCGAGAGGGCTGAAGAATGACACCGGAAACCACCGGACAACTAAAGGCCACAGGCCATCAGATTACGGTTCGTGCGAGGCGCGGCTGCATGCGGGTCGCCGCAGTGTGGCAGGTATTGATGCCGGTCGCAGATGCCATCGAGGACGTACGGATTACGAGC
This sequence comes from Paraburkholderia sp. CI2, assembly GCF_014201055.1. NCBI lineage: Bacteria > Pseudomonadati > Pseudomonadota > Betaproteobacteria > Burkholderiales > Burkholderiaceae > Paraburkholderia > Paraburkholderia sp. CI2. The sequence goes on along the minus strand of NZ_JACHDL010000012.1, from coordinate 105,207 downwards.
AACCGTAAACGTGACGTCGAAGACATGACGATCGCGTTTGCCGACAGGCTCTCCGGATCGCTGCACACCGTTCTCAGGCAGTTCGAGACGATGCCTTGGGTGGCCGCCGCGGAGCTTTGCTGAACGCCGGGGCCGTGCCGCTTGCAATGGGTCGCGTCGCCACGCGACCCCGCGCGCGTCATGCTACCTGGCCCGCCAGGTAGCTGACGGGTGCGCGCCCCGCATGGGTTGTTTGGCACGAACCGGCCAATTGAAGTCGGACGTATACGACCGGACCCAGCCGCTCACCACCTGAGAGGAGTGGATGAAAACAACAATCAAGAAAGGGCCCCCGGACAGGGAGAGCCCCTATACACCCCTGACCGCTGGAGATGCGATTTCCCATCTCGAACGGATCCTGTCCTCCGATGGCGCGGATTCGCTGTTCAGCCGGACCTACTGGCGCGCGCGTGTTCAGCAGGTGAGCGCTACTCAAGGACTGACTCCGCAGCAGCAGGCAAGGCTCGTGAAGTTGCTCGAGTCGCTCCCGCCCCCGGTCCCAAGCGAAGAATCGTGCTAGGGCCTGTTCACTTTTCGACCTCGCTACATCGTGGAGATTCGGGCGCAACTCGATTGGCAGGCGGCCGCCGGCTCGGACAGCCAATCGCCAAGCCGCGGACGTACGCCGTCCGCGATGGATCAGAGCTGATCGTCGACATCCAGCAGCCGATCCTCCACATGCAGGTCTTCGGCGCACTCTCCCCGCAAGGGCAGCTCACCGCCTTCCGCTCGGAGTCGATCGCGGACCATTTGGCAGAGGCGTTCGCGCACGAGGATACGTTGTGCCGTGTCCATCTGCGCGTAACGCTGAATCTGCGAATCCGAAAAGTGGAGTGTGAACACGCATCGCGCATCCAGCGTCGTGTCGCCATGTGACTCGACGACCCAGGAGGCCTGGATGAAGAACGTCCGGCCGTCGTCGTAGCTGCTGATCGCGGGCGCCTTCGGCGACTCGAATAGTGTGGAAAGAGCCAGTTCGATTTCTTCTACGCGCTGGTTCAGATCGATGTCTTTCATTGAAAGTCCTCCTTGCGGTCGAGGGCCCGGTTGTGTGGGATCAGGCGTCGTCGTGACCGCGGGTTCGCTCGACGCTGCGCCCGAGTCGCCCGCTGGCACGACGGCGCTCGCGTGTCAGCACTATGCGTGCCGGCTTTGCGCCTGGCCCCGCCGAATTGATGAATCGATGAATACGCGAGCAAGAACTGTGTCCGGCTGCCGTTGGCCGCCCGATGAAGAGGCAGCGTGCTTCGGCTGAAGCCGTCGAAATCGCTGGCGCGTCCCGAAGTGGGCGCGCGGCTCGTGAAGCAAAGCGCGGACTCCGACCGTGCCGTCGAACAGATCGTCGGGTTGCAAGCCGAAGGCCTCCGTAGTCAGGCTATCCAAACCCTGAACGAGGAGCTGCTGACGATCTACATCGGTTACACGGCGACACTCGAGGACATCAACCAGTTTCAGGTCGCCGGGACAACGATGGCCACCGCCGCCATCACGGACATCGCCCAGAAGAGCTGTTTGATATTGGCCTGCCTGGGCGCGGCGGTCCTTGCCATGAGCGTTGGTTTCGGCTGGGTGATCACACGCAGCATCACACGCCCGCTCGCGGAAGCCTTCAAGGCTGGCATCGTCGGTCACACGCGTCGTTTTAGCGGACGGATCTGGCTCGATGGCAAGGACGTCACCGCATTCAAGCCGCACCGGCGCGCGCCGGCCGGCATCGGCTGGGTACCGCAGGAACGCAATATCTTCAAGTCGCTGACGGTCGAAGAGAACCTGACGTCGATCGCCGTGTCCGGTCCGTGGGATCTGGCTCGCATCTACCGGATGTTCCCGCGCCTGCAGGAGCGCCGCGCCAATATGGGCAACCAGCTCTCCGGCGGCGAGCAGCAGATGTTGGCCATCGGCCGCGCGCTGATGCTCAATCCCAAGGTGCTGCTGCTCGACGAGCCGCTCGAGGGCCTCGCGCCGATTATCGTGCAGGACTTGATGCGCATCCTCTCGGAGATCATCCGCGAAGGCCTCTCAGTGATTCTGGTCGAGCAGAACGCGCGCAAGGCGCTGGGCATCACGCACAACGCCGTGGTGCTCGAGCGCGGCTCGGTCGTTCATTCGAGTACGGCGGCCGAGTTGCTGGCCCAGGATCACAAGATCGATACCTTGCTGGCCGGGAAAACCAGCGTGCACGCCGGAGCACTCTCCCGTCAACCGGGCTACGCCGCGAAAGTCGCTACCGCCCTGTTGAACGCATCCGGTCTCGCGACATTCATCCCATGCGACGCACCGTCGATCGTTTCGCGTTCGGCAAACTCGATCCACTGTTCGAGCTTGTCGACCGTATTGCGGAACATACGGGGACTTTTCTGGCCGTCGATCAACAACGTACGGCACTTGATATCGCGCGCGACTCCCGGCGTATAGGCGGGAAGCGGATCGAGCAACTGCTTTGGCAGCGTGAGCGCGTTGTCGAGCGCCATGCGACGAAAGCTCTCCGGGCTTTTGTTCCAGAACCCCGGCATGCTCACCGAGTCGACGAACATCGACAAGCCGGCGTCGAACTCGCCCCGCTCGATCAGTTCCGCGACCCGTGCGCGCAACACGTTGGTCGCCGGCGGCATGAACGCGGGCTGCCCCCTCGGTTCGGTTTGCAGCGGGCCGCCGGGATCGGCTAGCGTCAGCGTTTTCACGAGGCGCGGAAATTCGCGCGCGAGATGGAAAGCCACGCACCCACCCCGCGAGTGACCGACCAGATGAACGGGAGCAAGGTCGAGCGCCGCGATGAATCCGGCAATTTCCTCGACGTGCGCCTCCCAACTGAAGTCGCTGTGTCCAAATGCATCGATCTCGGGCCAGTAATGGCTCAAGCTCGGCGCGAAGCAGCGAAACCGGCCCGACAGGGAGGCCATCTGGGCGTCCCAATAGCGATAGTCGCAAAGCGAGCCGTGCACGAACACCATCGGCTCGCCGCGCCCGGACTCGACATACGGTATCGCAAGACTCGATGCGGTGGTCACAAACGATGGCGCGGACGCGCCAAAGGCCGGGGCCAGAATCGATGGGCTGGTACGTGCATTCATCACAGGGCTCCTTTGGCGCCACTATCGAGGGTGTGCTCGCAAAAGAAAATCGCATAATATTGATGGAATCGATCTACTTTTCTGATATCAACCATCATGGCAACGGAAATGAAAGCGCTCGATCTGGACGTGCTGTCCATGATCATCGCGGTCGCGGACGCCGGCACGATCAGTCGCGCGGCGCAGGTCGTGCATCGTTCGCAATCGGCGGTGAGCATGCAGATCAAGACGCTCGAGACGGCGCTCGGCAAGGCGCTTTTCGTGCGCAAGCCTCGCAGCGTGGTGCCGACGCAGGACGGCGAAATGCTGTTGACCTACGCGCGGCGGATGATCGCCCTGCGCGACGAAGCGTGGGCAGCGGTGGTACGGCCCGACGTGACCGGACGCGTGGTGATCGGCGTGCCTGACGACTATGCGACGTCACTGTTCCCGCCGATCCTCAAGAAATTCTCGGCGACCTATCCGAAGGTGGAGATTCAGGTAGTGGGCCTGCCAAGCGTCGCTCTCGAGCCCATGTTGAAGGACGGCACGGTCGATCTCGTCTGCGCGACGCGCGTGAAAGGATTGCACGGCGAGTTCCTGCGTCACGAACCGATGGTCTGGGCCGCCGCGCCAGGCGCGACCGAGATCTGGCGTGAAAGGCCCTTGCCCATCGCCGTGTTTTTGCCCGGCAGCGTCGCGCGGGAGAAAGCCATCCGGAGCCTGGAGCGCGCGCGCATCACGTATCGAACCTCGTATGAAAGTCCGAGTCTGCTGGGTCTGCTGACGATGGCCGAGGCCGGACTCGCGGTGACCCCTTTGGCCAAGTGCGCGGTACCGGCTCACTTCTCGCTGCTGGGAACCGCGAACGGCCTGCCGGAAATCGGCACGCTTGAAGTCGTGCTGGCGCGAAGTGCCGCTTCGAAACGACCTGTGTGCGATTTTCTCGCGGAACGCATTCTCGCCGACCTGAAGAATTAACCCGCAGATCGACGGTTGCGGGCGTCATGCGGACCGGCCGTCCAAATACGGCCGGACGATTCAGGCCAGCAATCAGCACTTGTGACGGATGCCGACCACCGCCGAAAAACGTGGCCGTGCCAACGATCTCAGGACGACTCCCCTTCCCGAACTCCACGCGACGCGCACATCCGCCACGACGCCTTCGGCGCAGCGACGGTTTGCGCAACGTCGCGCCACCAGCGTTCGCCGCGATGCACCGCGGTCAGATCGAGCCGCTCGCCCATGCGCGGGGTCGACAGCGCGACGCCGCGCGCGAGCGCCAGCCCCGTCACCCTTTCGAACGGCTCCTGCCAGCGATGCATCGCGAGGTCGAAGGTGCCGTTATGGATCGGCACGAGCCAGCGGCCGCGCAGGTCGATATGCGCCTGCACGGTTTCTTCGGGCTGCATATGGACGTATGGCCACATCGCGTCGTACGCGCCGGTTTCGATCAACGTGACGTCGAATGGTCCGAGGCGCTCGCCGATCGCGCTGAAACCCTCGAAGTAACCGGTGTCGCCGCTGAAAAACACGCGCAAATCGTGATCGACGATCACCCACGACGCCCACAACGTCCTGTTGCCGTCGAACAGGCTGCGCCCGGAGAAGTGCTGCGCGGGCGTCGCGGTGAACTCGATGCCCTCGACCTCCGTGCCCTGCCACCAGTCGAACTGCCGGACCTTTGCCGCGTCGATACCCCATTCGATGAGCCGGTCGCCGACCCCAAGCGGCGTCAAAAACACCTCGGTACGCTGCGCCAGTATCAGCACGGTTTCGCGGTCGAGATGGTCGTAGTGATCGTGCGACAGGATCACGCCGTGCAGCGGCGGCAAATCGTCGAGTGAGATCGGCGGCGCATGAAAGCGCTTCGGACCGAGATTGCGGAACGGAGACGCCCGCTCGGCGAACACGGGATCGGTCAGCCAGAACTTGCCGCGCAACTTCAGCAGCGTCGTCGAATGACCGAGCCGGTACAGGCTGCGGTCGGGCGCCGCGTCGAGTTGCGCGCGCGTCAGCGTTTCGACCGGCAATGCGTCGGCCGGCACGGTGCCGCTCGGCTTGTTGAACAGCATCGTCCACGCGAGGCCGAGCGTTTTGCGCAGGCTTTCCGCCGGACGCGGCTTGACGTTGCGAAAGCGCTCGCCGTCATGCTGCGGCGACAGGCTGAACCTCGCGCGGCTGCGCTGTGCGGCGTTCACGCCGAGCATTCGGCGGACCAGGGCGCGAAGCGACGTCATGAAGTTGACCTTCCGAAGAAAATGTACACTCGGCAGTGTAGTTTATTTTCAAGAAAAGTAAACTGCTCAGTGTAAAATTGTTGGATGGAATCCTGTGCCCGCCCCCAACGTCTGACTGACCGAAAGCGCATCGCGATCGTCGCTGCCGCGATCGAGGAATTCCTCGCGGCCGGCTACGACGCTACCAGCATGGACCGCATCGCCGCCCGCGCGAACGTCTCGAAGCGCACGGTCTATAACCATTTCCCGAGCAAGGAAGCACTTTTCGCGGCGATTCTCCATCAGCTGTGGGACGCGAGCCATGACGGCGATGCACCCTCTTATCGTGCTGACCAACCGTTGCGCGCGCAGTTGCTCGATCTGCTGAAGCGCAAGCTGCGGCTGCTTCACGACGAGTCCTTTTTGTCGCTTGCCCGGGTGGCGATCGCGGCTGGCATACATTCACCGGAGCGCGCGCGGGACATGGTCGCTCGCATGGGGGAACGCGAGGAGGATCTGACGGCGTGGGTCCGGGCGGCCGCCGCGGACGGCCGCATCAAGACCGATGACCCCGTCTTCGCGGCACTGCAGTTGCAGGGGCTCGTGAAGGCTTTTGCCTTCTGGCCGCAAGTGGCGATGGGGCAAGTGCCGCTCGATGCCAAGGAGCAGAAGCGCATCGCGGAGGCGGCGGCGGATATGTTTCTCGCGCGGTATGCGTGAGTCGGTTTGCCGGGTTGGGGCGTCACGTCGATGGCGTCCCGACGAGCCTACGCGTAGCAATCGCTGTGGCTGTACCCGACAGGGCAAGAAGTTCTTTGCTCGAAGACGGAGGGGCACGCAGCAACTTTCCGGGAAGCGGCGCCGCGAGAGCGAACTCTTTCTTTTTCGCAAACGTTTGCCGCCAGGTATCAAGTCTCAGCATCCCAAGCCGAAAACGCGTACATCGCTACGAAACTTTGGAGACCCCGACGTGACGCGCGTTGTGCTCTTACTTGCCGTAATGTTTGTAACAGGCTGCGCACAACTGCAGCAGCCCAATACGGCTCAAGCCGAGAAACCTGCGGTGTCGGACGTGATCATGAAGTTCGACATTCCCGCCGATGCACTCGGCGCGCGCGATCCGCAACTGACTACGGTCCTCGCCAAGGCGGGTGCGCTCGCTGCCGCGCAGAAGCAGCCCACTGTGATCCGCGTAACGGCGCTGGGCCAGGACTTCAAGTACATCAACCAGGCGATCTGGCGGGGCGTGCCGCAGCAGGGGCTCAAACCCACGCTCGAAAACCTTACGACCGGCGCGAACCAGACCTACAGCGTCTCGATCCAGCCGCTGCATGCGGGGAGCTGACACGATGCGCCTGATTGCTTTCGCCGCGGCATCGCTATGCTTAAGTTCGGCCACATGGGCGGGCCAGCCCGCTGCCAGCGCGCCTGCAACTGCGGCCAGCACTGCCACCGCTGCCACCACAGCCTCTGCGGACAAGGTCTACCCGCCGCTGCCCACGCTCGCCATGCTGCCGCCCTCGACCGGGGACGACGACGACCTTCCCGCGCCGCGCTCGACGTCGCACAACAAGAAGAAGACGCACCAGCACGATTGCCGCTGCGCGATGCCGACGCCGCGCCTCGTCGTCTCCGATGCGTCGCGCACCTATCTCAAGGACATCGAGCGGCAGCTCGATTCCGCGCTGGCGCAGTAAAGCAGGACCTGGAGCCCCGACCCGTGGACCAGCACAAGACCAACGCCTTCCGCCCTTTGCGGTCGTGGGCCATATGCGCCTGGGCGGCGCTGCTGGCGCTCGGCAGTTCGGCCGCGCAAGCCGCCCCGTCCGCCGACGATTGCTTCGACAAGGCCGGCGCTTACCAGGGCGTCAATCCGCACGTGCTGCGCGCCGTAGCATGGCGCGAATCGAAAGGCGACGCGACCGCCATCAACCGCAACGCCAACGGTTCGATCGACGTGGGACAATTGCAGATCAATTCGATCCACTTTCCGGAACTCGAGAGCCGGGGCATTCCGCACCGCGCGCTCACGGACCCGTGCGTGAATATCTTCGTGGCCGCCTGGCTGCTCAAGCAGAAGATGGTGCGATACGGCAACACATGGCGCGCAATCGGAGCGTATCACTCGGAATCGCCGCACGAGCGCGACGCCTACGCGCGCAGCATCCAGGCGATTCTCGTGAGCTGGGGGCTGTTGCAGCCGGAGCGGTGAGGTTCAGGCGCAGGCCTGTCGGGGCAAAGCCGCCACGCCCGACCTGGCGAAGCAGGCAAACGCAACCCGCTCCGCTAACTGCTCGTCGATGCAAGCTCCATTCGCTTGCGCTGCAGAAACCGACGCACGGCCGGATCACGCTCAAGGCCGATTGCCAGATCGTACGCGTCGAGTGCTTGCGCAGTCGCGCCGGCACGCGCGAGCAAATTGGCGCGTGCGGCCCAGTAGGGCTGGTAGTCGGCCAGCCGCGGGTCGTCCGCATACGTTGCAAGTGCGTCGAGCGCCGCCTGCGGGCCGTCGCGTTCGGCCACGGCAAGCGCACGGTTCACGGCGACCACCGGCGACGCCGCAATGGCGAACAGCCCATCGTAGATCTGCACGATTTCGTCCCAGTTCGGGCGACGCGTCCGGCAGCGATCCACATGCGCCGACTGCAGCGCGGCCTCGAGCTGAAAGCGCCCGATTGCGTTGAGCGCGTTCGCGCGCCGCAGCAGTGCGTTCGCCGCCTCGATCATCGGCGCGTTCCACGTTGCAGGGTCCTGGGCCGACAGCGGCACGTAGTCGCCAGCCGCATCGCGTCGCGCATCACGTCGCGCCTGTGCAAACAGCATCAGCGCGAGCAGGCCCAACGTCTCCGGTTCGTCGGGAAGCAACTCGACGAGCAGTTGCGCGAGATACAGCGCCTCGTCCGCGAGGTCGCGTCGCTCGGTATCGCCGCCGACCGGGTCCGTCCAACCTTCCGCATACGCCGCATAGACCGCTTCGAGCACCGCGTCGAGCCGGCCCGGCAGCTCCTTGCGCTCGGGCACGCTGAACGGAATGCCCGCTTCGCGGATCTTGGTCTTCGCCCGCACGAGACGTTTGCTCATCGCGGCGGGCGACATCAGGAACGCCGACGCAATCGTCTTCGCTTCCAGCCCCAACACCACTTGCAGCATCAGCGGCGTCCGTATCGCGGCCTCTAGCGCAGGGTGCGTGCACGCGAACAGCAGCGCAAGCCGCCGGTCGGGCAACGCGCCTGCCTCACTCTCGTCGATCTCGTCGGCGAGGATCATCAGTTGGTTCGCCACGTCGTCGCCGACCTGGCGATGACGCGCGCCGTCGATCGCCCGGCGGCGCGCGACCGTCATCAGCCACGCTTCCGGACTCGCGGGACAGCCGTGCTCCGGCCAGTCCGCGAGCGCGGCCGCGAATGCGTCGGCGAGCGCGTCCTCGGCTGCGGCGACGTCGCGCGTGCGCATTGCCAGCAGCGCGACGAGCTTGCCGTAGCTGCGGCGAGCGACCGCCTCGGCAATCGAACGCGCGGCGCCGTCATCGCCAGGGGCGCCGCCGGACGCACTCATGCAGTGGGTGCCTCGTAAGGGGCGGTCCAGACCGGGCGCACCTCCATGACGCCGTGCGCCGCGCCGGGACAACGCGACGCCCACGACATCGCCGCGTCGAGGTTCGGCACGTCGATCAGGTAGTAGCCGGCGAGTTGCTCCTTCGAATCGGAATACGGTCCATCGAGCACCTGCGGCTTGCCGTCGACGAGCCGCACCGTGGTGGCCGTGTTCGTGTGCTGCAGCCGGTTGGCCCCCACCAGAGCCCCCGCTTTCTTCAACGATTCGGTGTACGCGTGATAGGCGGCAACGCCTTGCTGCCGCTCGCTTTCGGTCATCTTGTTCCAGCCGTTTTCTTCCGAGTAGATCATCAACAGGTATTCCATTTGAGCCTCCGTCATGAGGTTGAGGCGGATGAATTGCATCGGCCGCCATCACAATGACGCGCGGGCCGTATGCTGACGGACAGGGGTAGGGGTAAGGATTCGTGCGGAAATGCGTAACATCACCCGGAGAAGCTCGTCGTTCAAGCTTTTCGCCCGGATGCAGTTATGCAAACAACGAGTCTGGCAGCTGTCCCCATTGAAGCTGTCGAGAAAACTGCCCGCAGTGGCAAGCCCCGTCGGGCGGGATGTTGTCCCGTTCAAAGTAATCTTTAACTGGGGCATCGTTTCGATCGTACGCATTTTCGCACGAATCCTTACCCCTACCCAAGCCGCTACGGAACTGCAGCGACGCCTCAATTCTTTCATCTCATAATATATATTACATAATCATAACGGAAACTCCCGGCTTCTTTTAAGGGAGCCCAGTCGTGACAAAAAGTAATATCAAGCGGGGATTGTTCGTCTGTGCCGTGTCGGCATTGCTAGGCGGTTGCGGTGGTGGCAGTGACAAAGTCGCCTCGGTTGATCCCACGCAGCATCTGTTTTTCCAGCCGCGCCAGTTCGACTTGCAGGCGCACCGCGGAGGTCTGGGCCTTGTTGTGGAAAGTACGCTGCAATCGTTTGCGAGCGGACTGGAGACCGGTGTCACCACACTCGAACTCGACACGCAAATTACCAGTGACGGCATCGCGGTAGTCACCCACGACCGTCAGGTCTCGAAAAACAAATGCCTGGACACTGGGCCTGTTACGCAGGGTGATCCTCTGTACCCCTACGTCGGACGTTATATCAAGGAGTTGACTCTCGCCCAGGTCAAGACGCTGGATTGCGGCTCGCTCAGACAAAGCGACTTCCCCACTCAGCGACTGGAACCGGGAGCTCGGATGCCTACGTTGCGGGAAGTATTCGATCTTGTGAAGTCGTATAAGGCGGATCAGGTCATGATGAACGTTGAAATCAAGGTGGAAGCTGGAGCGCCATCCGAAACTGCGCCGCGCGACATATTCGTGCGTACGGTGCTGGACGAGATCCGTGCTTCAGGACTCACGCGCCAGATCACCATTCAGAGTTTTGACTGGGGGGCACTGATGCTGGTCCGTAAGCTCGAACCGACCCTCCCGATTGTCGCACTTACCAATGGTCAACAGTTCCTTCAGGTCGGAGTCCCCGGGGCCTCGCCATGGCTTGGAGGGATCGATATCGATGACCCGCAATTCGGTGGTGATCTTGTTAAGGCCGCTGCCTCGTTCGGCGCCGATGCGATATCGCCGGTCGCGGGCGACCCGCAAAACGGTGTGTACGGCCAAGAGGGATACGTTCCTTATACAACGCCAGAACTGGTTGCCCGCGCTCACGCTGCGGGAATGAAAGTCATTCCGTGGACGGTCGATGCCCCCGCAACGATGAACTATCTGATCGATGCGAAGGTAGATGGATTGATCACCGACTATCCGGATGTTCTGCGTCGAGTGATGGCTTCGCGCGGTATCGCGTTGCCTTCGCCAGTCGCGAAACCTTAGGAGCTTTATCGACACCTAGGTCTAGGTAACCGTCAAAAGTGGGTGCGGCGGGAGGCATCGAGGTCCTCCCCGGCTCCAGATACTCAGAACTGCTCAAGGTCGTCTGTGCGTTGTACTCCGTCCGATGATGGACTAAGCTCGCGTTGACCCTGCAGGGTCGGCGTGATATGGCGGATCAGTCAAGCCGCTTTACAGCGAGGTCCGCCATGCGCCGTCTGTTTATCGTTCTATGCGCCGTCTTCTGCGCAGCCTGCACCCTCATCCATATCGAGGGGGACTCGAACAACGTCAGCGACATCGAAGGCCACACTGGCACACTGAAGGTGCCTGGGTAGGGGTAAGGATTCGTGCGAAAATGCGTACGATCGAAACGATGTCCCAGTTAAAGATTACTTTGAACGGGACAACATCCCGCCCGACGGGGCTTGCCACTGCGGGCAGTTTTCTCGACAGCTTCAATTGGGACAGCTGCCAGACTCGTTGTTTGCATAACTGCATCCGGGCGAAAAGCTTGAACGACGAGCTTCTCCGGGTGATGTTACGCATTTCCGCACGAATCCTTACCCCTACCCATACTCGCCGATGCCGCCGCCGCGTACCTTGGGTCAGCCGATCCCGCGGACCGACGCGCGTCGCCGCTGTACCACGTTCCCGCACATCTGCCGCCGATCGCCATTCAGGTCGGTACGGACGAACTGCTGCTCGACGACGCCCGGCGCTACGCGGCTGCCGCTGCGCAGCGGGGAAACACGGTGCAGTTGGAAATCTACGAGGGACTCCATCACGCGTTCCAGCGCTCGACCGACGAGCTTGCAAGCGCCCGATACGCGTTGGACCAGGTCGCGGGGTTTGTCTTGCGATGCGGATCGGCTATCGCCAGGCCCTGAGATTCCTCTGCGATCCCGGCGAGGCTGGCCCGCGCGGACCTCGACTCGAACGCCGAAAAAAAATGGCGCCGCAGGCATTCAGCCCACGGCGCCATTTCTGGCGCTACGACGCGAACCACACGCCGTAGTCCGACAGCACACTTACATCGTCACGGCGTCGGCGACTTCCTTGAAGTCCTCGATCTGGTCGAAGTTCATGTATTGATAGATCTTGTCGCCGTTGGCGTTGAGCACGCTCATGTCGGCCATGTACTCTTCCTTGGTCGGGATCTTGCCGAGGCGTGAGCAGATCGCCGCCAGTTCCGCCGAGCCGAGGTACACGTTCGTGTTCTTGCCGAGGCGGTTCGGGAAGTTACGGGTCGACGTCGACATGACCGTCGCGCCTTCGCGCACCTGCGCCTGATTGCCCATGCACAGCGAGCAGCCCGGCATTTCGGTACGCGCACCAGCCGTGCCGAAGACGCCGTAATGGCCTTCCTCGGTCAGCTGCTTCTGGTCCATCTTGGTCGGCGGGGCCACCCACAGCTTGACCGGGATGTCGCGCTTACCTTCCAGCAGCTTCGACGCGGCGCGGAAGTGACCGATGTTGGTCATGCACGAGCCGATGAACACTTCGTCGATCTTCGCGCCGGCTACGTCGGACAGCGTCTTCACGTCGTCCGGATCGTTCGGGCAGGCCACGATCGGCTCGTGGATGTCGGCGAGATCGATCTCGATGACGGCTGCGTATTCGGCGTCGGCATCCGGCGACAGCAGTTGCGGGTCGGCCAGCCACTGCTCCATCGCCTTGATGCGGCGCTGCAGGCTGCGCGGATCCTGGTAGCCCTGGGCGATCATCCACTTCAGCAGCGTGACGTTGCTGTTCAGGTATTCGATGATCGGCTCCTTGTTCAGGTGCACCGTGCAACCGGCGGCCGAGCGCTCGGCGGAAGCATCCGACAGTTCGAACGCTTGCTCGACCTTCAGATCGGGCAGGCCTTCGATTTCGAGAATGCGGCCGGAGAAGATGTTCTTCTTGCCTTGCTTGGCAACCGTCAGCGTGCCTTGCTTGATCGCGTACAGCGGGATTGCGTTGACGAGGTCACGCAGGGTCACGCCCGGCTGCATCTTGCCCTTGAAGCGGACCAGCACCGATTCCGGCATGTCCAGCGGCATCGTGCCGGTGGCGGCCGCGAAGGCGACCAGACCCGAACCGGCCGGGAAGCTGATGCCGATCGGGAAGCGCGTGTGCGAGTCGCCGCCGGTGCCCACGGTGTCGGGCAACAGCATGCGGTTCAGCCACGAGTGGATCACGCCGTCGCCCGGGCGCAGCGCGATGCCGCCACGGTTGCTGATGAAGTTCGGCAGCGTCTGGTGGGTCTTGACGTCCACCGGCTTCGGATAAGCGGCGGTGTGGCAGAACGACTGCATGACGAGATCGGCCGAGAAGCCGAGGCACGCCAGGTCCTTCAGTTCGTCGCGGGTCATCGGGCCCGTGGTGTCCTGCGAGCCGACCGAGGTCATCTTCGGTTCGCAGTACGTGCCCGGACGGACGCCCTGGCCTTCCGGCAGACCGCAAGCGCGGCCGACCATCTTCTGCGCCAGCGAGAAGCCCTTGCCGCTGTTGGCGGGCTGCTGCGGCAGGCGGAACAGCGTCGACGGGGCGAGGCCCAGCGCTTCGCGTGCCTTGGCGGTCAGGCCGCGGCCGATGATCAGCGGAATGCGGCCGCCGGCGCGCACTTCATCGAACAGCACGTCGGACTTGACCTGGAACTCGGCGATCACTGCGCCGTTCTTCAGGGCTTTGCCTTCGTACGGGCGCAGTTCGACCACGTCGCCCATTTCCATCTGCGACACGTCGAGTTCGATCGGCAGAGCGCCGGCGTCTTCCATCGTGTTGTAGAAGATCGGGGCGATCTTGCCGCCGAGGCACACGCCGCCGAAGCGCTTGTTCGGGATGAACGGGATGTCTTCGCCCGTGAACCACAGCACCGAGTTGGTGGCCGACTTGCGCGAGGAGCCGGTGCCGACCACGTCGCCCACGTACGCGACCAGGTGGCCCTTTTCTTTCAGCGACTCGATGAACTTGACCGGGCCGCGCTTGCCGTCCTCTTCCGGGGTGATACCGGGACGCGCGTTCTTCAGCATTGCCAGTGCGTGCAGCGGGATGTCCGGACGGGTGGTCGCATCCGGGGCCGGCGACAGGTCGTCGGTATTGGTTTCGCCCGTCACCTTGAAGACGGTGATGGTCAGGCTTTGCGGCACTTCCGGACGGCTCGTGAACCATTCGGCGTCGGCCCAGCTCTGCATCACGGCCTTCGCATTGGCGCTGCCCTTGTCGGCCAGTTCCTTGACGTCGTGGAACTGGTCGAACATCAGCAGGGTTTTCTTCAGCGCGTCGGCGGCCACGGTGCCCACTTCGGCGTCGGACAGCAGTTCGATCAGCGGCTGGATGTTGTAGCCGCCCAGCATCGTGCCGAGCAGTTCGGTGGCACGGGCGCGCGAGATCAGCGCGCAGGCGGTCTGGCCGTTGGCCACGGCGGCGAGGAAGCCTGCCTTCACGCGGGCGGCTTCGTCCACACCGGCGGGCACGCGGTTGGTGATCAGGTCGAGCAGCGTCTGCTCTTCGCCGGCGGGCGGGTTCGTCAGGAGTTCGACCAGCTCGGCGGTCTGCTGAGCCGTCAGCGGCAGGGGAGGAATACCGAGCGCGGCGCGTGCGGCCACGTGAGCACGAAAATTTTCAAGCATGGGGGACCTGCTGGTATTTGCGTTTCAGGGAAAGGCTTTTAAGGCACTCCAAGCTGTGCCGGGCACTGCTTCGATCGCGATTTTAATTGCAATACCCATCCAAGGTCAAATGTCTTATGTCTTATATAAGAGTTGCGCGCGAAAATCGTCGATGCGCCACGCGCTTCAGGACCGCCAATCTGACTCCGCGCCCCCTCCTGCACCGCAAAAGCACCGACTGTGTAAGCCGCTTCAATCATTCGCAGTGCCCCGAACACTTTGATTCCTGCCCGCTTAACGGCTACAACAGAGGATGTCCGGCGATGTTCTTCCCGGCCGGATCCAACCGGCAGCGGAGGCGCGAATGAGCTATCAACTGATGGGCAGCATCCTCGAAGTGTGTGAATGCAAGGTGCTGTGTCCATGCTGGATCGGGGAAGATCCCGATAACGGCGTTTGCCGCAGCGCGCTTGCGTACCACTACGAGCAAGGCATGATCGACGGCGTCGATGTATCGGGCCTGACGATCGCGTTCGCGGCGTTCATTCCCGGCAACGTGCTCAAAGGCGGCTGGCGCGTCGCGATGTTCGTCGACGAGCGCGCGAGCGACGCGCAATTCGACGCCCTGGTTAGCGTGCACCGTGGCGAGCGCGGTGGCCCCCTCGCGGATCTCGTGCAGTTGATCGGCGAAGTCGTGTCCGTGGAACGCGCGCCGATCGAATACGCGGTCGTCGACGGCAAGGGCAGGATGAAAGTCGGCGAAGCCATCGAGGCCGAGTTGGAGCCCTATCGCGGCCCGACCGGCGAGCCGACCAAACTGGTCGAAAGCATCTTTTCGACGATACCCGGCTCCCCTGCTTTCGTCGGCAAGGCGAACGCATTCCGCCTGCGGCACGAAAAGCTCGATCTCGACCTCGCCTTGACCGGACATAACGCCATTCAGGGATCGTTCAGCTTCGCGTCGTGAAGATGCTCGCACGCTCGCGGCTGTTCGCGCCGCTCTTCGTCGCATTGACGGGCAGCGCGTGGATCGCGTTATGGATATGGGACGCGGGGCCCTATGCGCGTTTTCTGCGTCATGCGAGTTGGGCCGAACTGCCGCTCGTCGGCACGATATGCCGTGAGGTGCCCGGCGCGAGCCTCACGATTGCGGCATTGCTGCACAGCGTCGCATGGCTGCTGATGATCGCGGCGATGATGCTCCCGACCGCCTTCCCGCTCTTCGACACCTTTCGGCAGATGACCGTCGCGCGCGCAAACCGGCGCACGCTGATGGCGCTTCTGATCGTCGGTTATGTGACGATGTGGGCGCTGTTCGGCGTGCTCGCGCACGGCTTCGACGCGGCGCTCCATCTGGTCGCGGACCAGTCTGCGAGCTTGCTTGCAAACGGCTGGCTGATCGGCGCCGCGATCGTCGCGCTCGCGGGCCTTTATCAGTTCAGCAGCCTCAAGCACCGATGTCTCGACAAATGCCGCTCGCCGCTGATGTTCATCACCGAGCATTGGCGCGGCAGGAGCGCGCGTCGCGAGAGCTTTGCGCTCGGCATCAGTCACGGCGCTTTCTGCATCGGCTGCTGTTGGGCCCTGATGCTGCTGATGTTCGCGGTCGGCACTGGCAGCGTCGGCTGGATGCTGGCGCTGGGCGCGATCATGTCGGCCGAGAAGAATTTCCGCTGGGGCAGCTCCATCGGCAAGCCGCTCGGCATTGCGTTGCTTGTGTGGTCCGCATGGATCGTCCTACAGCACGCCCCCATCGCCTGAGCCATGCGCGGCATCTTGCGCCCACGTAGCCCCGTTACCCCTCTGCGCTTCCAAAGAACGCGGTGAGTTCGTCGGCGACCGCGCGCGGTTGTTCTTCTGGAATGAAGTGCCCGCAGTGACTGATGGTGCGGCCTTGGACGTCGGTGAAAAAGGCTCTCAAAGGTGTTGCCATATCGGCGATGGAACCTTGATCGGAACCGAGCGTCAGCAGTGGCAGGTCGAGCATGCCTCGTTGCTTCAGTTCTGCATTCTGTTGGGCGGACACATGCGCGGCCCGGTAATACGCAAGGCCCGCGCGTAAGCCGCCGTCTTTCTTGAGAATGCGTAGATATTCATCGATATCGGCGTCAGTGAAAGTATCGGGATTGGCCGCCTTTCGCCGCAAAAACCAGTCGAGGTATTCACGTTCCTTGCCGGCGAGCAGCACTTCCGGCAGGTCCGGTAGCCCGTGAAATGCGAAATGCCAGGTACGCCATGCACGCTCGGGCGCGCTCGGCAACGCATCAGGCAACGTCACGCCGGGGATCCCCGCATCCAGCAGCGCGAGTCGCCGGACCTCGTCGCCGAACATTACGGCGTAAGGAAAAGCCACCCACGCTCCAATGTCGTGTGCTGCAAGAAAGTACCGGGTCATCCCCAGTTGCTGGAGCAAACCGTGAACATGGCTCGCAAGGGTTTGTGTGTCGTAGCCGTCCATCGGACGATCCGAATCACCTTGTCCGGGAAGGTCCGGTGCGACGACTCGGTAGGTCTTTGCAAGCAGTCCCATCACTTTGCGCCAGGCGAACCAGCTCTCGGGAAAGCCCGCGAGCAACACAACCACGTCGCCCTGTGGGTTTCCACCGGTGACGTAGTGCAGCCTCAGTCCGTCGACGGTCGCGAACTTGTGCTCGAATCCTGCTAGCCCCGCAACGGGTCTTGCTACTGGCAACGTGCTTACGATTCCGGAACTCCCTGATGGCACCGGCGAGTGATGTGTTTTCACGAACGAAACTCCTCTGGGTTGGGGAATGACACCGTTGAGCGGCTTTTCTCATTGGCGGATGATGTTAGGAAATGGACGTTTCCTAATAGGGTGACCGGCACGCGGAGGTCATGCGATGCTATGTCTTGCTGTGCTTAGTCCAGCAGACGCATGGCCTGATCCGCCGCCGCCATCATGTGTGCCCGGGATCGCCCGACTTTGCCGACGACTCTCAAACCTTGCGTCAGACTCAGCAGTGCGCGGCCGGTAGCGTCCGGATCCACGGCGGACGCGATCGAACCGTCTGTCTGGCCCACTCGGATCAAACGACACAACAGACGCTCCGTTCGCTGCAAAGACGCGACCACATGA
The DNA here is from genome assembly GCF_014201055.1 of Paraburkholderia sp. CI2. Classification (NCBI taxonomy): domain Bacteria; kingdom Pseudomonadati; phylum Pseudomonadota; class Betaproteobacteria; order Burkholderiales; family Burkholderiaceae; genus Paraburkholderia; species Paraburkholderia sp. CI2. The sequence continues at coordinate 87,769 of NZ_JACHDL010000012.1, read as the reverse complement.
CTCGCGACCTCATCATCGAAGGCCAGCAGGTCGACTGCACTTCCGACTACGAGACAGCCTCGCTTGCCCTCTTCGCCAATTGCAGACTCAGCATAAAACCGCAGAATGGCCCGTACCTTGTCGCGGCCGGTCTGCTCCGCGTCGAGCAGGCTCTGCAACTGGCCATTTCGTAGATGGATGTAGCGCTCGAGCGCGGCAAGGAATACCGCTCGCTTATCGGCGAACGCCTTGTAGATACTGCCGGCCGTGAGCCCCATCGCGGACCCAAGGTCGCCAAGAGACGTCCCTTGATAACCGCGCTCGCGAAAAATCTGGATTGCGCCGTCCAGCGCGACGTCCATGTCGAATTCGCGTGGACGACCTGGAGCACGTGGCTGTCTGGCAGCATGGTTGCGTGTAGTCATACGGCGATTATAGGAAATGATCATTTCCTAATCAAGATGTCCCAACGTGTTCAGGCATTCGCGCCAGGCTCGTCCACCGTCTCATCCACTTTTTCCGTGTACGACTTTTATCTGAGGCCGCTGGGGACGATCGGCCGTGACGCGCTCCAGGCAATCCGGTGTAGTCTGACAGTCTGGTGCTCATTTCGGAGGCAGCATGGAACGGGAGCTGAAGCTGCGCGTTGCGAATGAAGATCTCGGCAAATTGCGTAACGCGTCGATGCTTGCGCAATCAGAAGCCACAGCGGGAACGCCTCACCTGCTGACGAGCACCTATTTCGACACGCCCGATTTTTCATTTCACTGGTGCGGGGCTTCGCTGCGCGTGCGCACCGTCGGCAACGACAAAATCCAGACGCTGAAGCGCGAAGGATCGGCCAAGGCGGGGTTGTTCGAGCGGGACGAGTTCGAGATGCCCGTGAATAGCGACGCGCCCGATCTGACGCTGCTGTACGACCAGATCCCCGACGACAGCGACTGCGGAAAGCTGATTCGCGACGAGACCGTTGCGGCCCAACTGAAGCCGGTGTTCGTCACGCGGATCAACCGGTCAGCGTTTGTGCTGCGCCAGCCGTCCGGAGACGAACTCGAGCTTGCTCTCGACGAAGGAAGCGTCGAGGCGGATTCTGGATCAGTGCAGATCGCCGCGGTGGAACTGGAACTGAAACAGGGCAATCCGGATGTGCTGTACCGCGTCGCGCTGGAAATGCTCGAAACTGTGCCGCTGCGTATCGATCATCGCAGCAAGGCAGATGTCGGGTATGCACTGCTCATTGACGAGCACACCGAGGCCGTGAAAGCGCAACCAGTGCGACTGAACAAACGCGATTCGGTCGAGGATGCGTTCTGCGTGATTGTGCGCAACTGTCTGGACCAGGTCCACGCGAATGAACGGGGCGTCGTGTCGGGCCACGATCCATCGAGCGTCCATCAGATGCGCGTGGGACTTCGTCGCTTGCGTTCGGCTCTCGACCTGTTTGCGAAGGTCATCCCCGCCTCGTCCGGATTCGACGAGGAGTTGCGCTGGATTGCCTTGGAACTCGGTGGCGCGCGCGACTGGGAAGTGCTTGCGGGATCGACGCTCGACCATGCCGGCGCCGACGGCAATGCGGACGAGATCCGGCCCGTCAGAAAGGCGTGCGAGCAGATTGCCGTCAACAACCGGCAGCGCGCGGCTGCCGCGGTCGAGTCGGTTCGCTACACGCGGCTCGCGCTCCAGTTCGCGCTTTGGGTGAACCGCAAAGGTTGGCGAGATGAGATGTCCGACGAACAGCGCAACGCAATCAACGGCCCGGTGAAGTCATTCGCCGCCGATGTCCTGTGTCGTCGGCACAAGAAACTGATCAAACGTGGCAAGGGTTTGGCCGATCTGGACGATCACCGTCGTCACCGCGCCCGCATCGCGGCGAAAAAAGTTCGATACGCCACCGAGTTCTTTGCGTCGCTATGCCCGAAGCAGGCCGTTCGCCATTATGTCGACGCGCTCACCGCGCTTCAGGATGATCTCGGCTGGCGCAACGATGCCGTCGTCGCCGATCAGCTTCTGAAGTCGTTGTTGAAAACGTCGCCGGAAGCAGCCTCGGGCGCGGCCTTCGCACGCGGCTTCCTCGCGTCACGAGTCGCTGCCGATCGTCAGACATTGAAGAAGCTGTGGAAGCGCTTCAAACTGCTTTCGTCACCGCACTGACGCGAACAATTCACCGCGATGTATCCGGGCACGAACGTGTCACGCGCAACACTCATCGTGAGGTCTCACGATGTTCGAGATCGAAGTCTTATTATCCGAACAAGCGCGACCACGCCGCGCGTATGCGGCGCGCGCGGTCCTCGAACAGGTACGACGCAGCGAGCGCGAACAGGCCTGACATGACCCCCGTCGCGACGTGTTCGAGAACATGAAAGCGGTACTGGCTGAAATGAGAGTAGGCATCGCCGATAGCGGTCAGGCAACCGACGAGCAGTGCGTTGCTATAGCGATTCCCGTACCACTTCGCCGCCGGCGTGAAGGTGAGCAGCAGGGCGAGCACACCGGTGAGCAGCCCGGTTTTGAATGCGATCGCCCAGTGCGTGAGGCTCATGATGTTGCCCCAGCTCCCCGGCATACAGGTCATGCACGCGCTGGTTGGCTGCCAGAAACGCTGGATAAACAGTTTGAAGCGGCGTTTCCATGCGCTTCCCATGATGTACTCCACGATATCCAGCGCGAGATTTCACGCAGACATGGTACATCGCGAGCGTGCCGTAGCGTGGCGTGTGATGAGCGTTCTCACCTGATGGATCCGACAAGCAAACGCCAATGGCTATGACGACCGATCGCGATTACGCGCACGCGTGGCGCCCGTAATCACCGCAATGCCGAGCAGGATCACGGCCACGATTGCGATGACGTGCTGCGCGACATGCAGCGCCATCAATCCCCACGCGACGCCGCCAATGAAAATGATCCATCCGACCAGATAGATGAGCAGGGTCATCGATTTCTCCTTGTGGTTTCGGCCAATGACGCCGGTTGCCTGCGCTGCACGATTTACCGTGCGCTCCGATGATCCGCTGACAGCACTTCTAGCGGCGCATGGCGCGGTGCACACGGCGCCCTCGCCGCAAAAGCGATCAACGGGTCTATCTCCAAGCACATTGCGCGCCTGCCGCCATGTCGCGTTATGTCTGGCATCGTCAGACGCAAGGACGAGCCGAGCTAGCAGGGCACGTTCACGGGCGCGCGTCGGTACTGCTGCCGCGGCCTCACAGCAGCGCTTACTGGCCGAGTTGCCAGCGCAGGATGGGGTGGGTCGCGCCGGCAGGCATGACCCACGCGCCGGTTGGACTGAAATCCCACGATGCGTCGAAGCTCGCCGGGTTGCTCATTTGAGCAGTCGTGAACCCGTTTGACGCGGGCAGTTGCGACACGTCTCCAGTGCTCACCGTACGTGTCGTCGTCTCTTTGTCCCAGTAGACATTGCCCGCAATCGTTCCGCTGGCGCCGTATGCCACGATTCCCCCGTAAGTGCCGTAGCCCGGGCCTTGGTAGGAAGGTCCTAGCACCGGACCAACCGCGAACGACTGCTCGATCACGCCGCTATTTGCGAACGCCAATCCGCCAGCCGCAAAAAGCCCTAACACCCTGCCGGCGGCATAAGACTGTGACACCGTGCCACTGTTGATGCCGACGAGTCCGCCCGGTTCCATTCGCACATCTCCGCTAACATCCGCAGTAGTAAATGATTGAACGATCCGGCCGGTGTTGACGCCGACGAGCCCCCCTGCCTCGCCGGCATCATTCACTGAAACGCTGCTCCACGAGCGCTCGATGAGACCATCATTGGTGCCCACCAAACCGCCGATCGGAACGTTCCCATAGTGGGGCGACGTGCGCAGGCCGGTCGTATATGCGTAGGTGATCAACCCCTGGTTCCGGCCGGCCAGTATGCCGTACGTGACAGAGATGGGATCGTTGAACGAAATGTCGAAGATGGCCGTAAGTTCGCTGTTCGTCATGCCGACGTTGCGTACGACGCCCGTGCTCCCGATTTCGCCGAACAGGCCAAGCGACCGGGTACCCGACGGCGAGTAATACTCCTGCTGACTGAAGTGGTCGATCACATGTCCCATGCCGTCGAACTGGCCTGAAAAAGGTGTTGCCGCGCTGCCGAGCGAGATGAAGTCGACGCCGCCGGCGGGAGTGGAAGAGAGATTTGTCGCACTCGCGTTAATATCCTTGCCGAGCGCATAGTTGCCGGTCAGATCGAGCGATATGTTCTGCAGGTCGGAAAGCGAATTGACGAGCTTGTAGCCGGTCACTTGCGTCAGAAGACCGCTATAGGGCGCGGCAGTCCACGCGGTATTCGAGCGGATGGTCCCTGAGCTGTAGCTGCCGTTCATGTCATAGAACGAACTCACCGAACCAGTACTTACCGACCAGTCGATCGTGCCGCGGTTGGTCACGCTGGCTGCGTTATCGATGCCCATCGCGTCGGCCCGCAAACTCAGGTTGCCACTGCCGGTGCTCCTGAGCATCGTCGCAGGTGCGATCGTCACGTTGCCAAAAGCCGCGAGCGATAACGACGCCGGTCCTCGCCAGTTGAGATTCGACGCAACCGTCATGTCGCCGCTTGCGCCGTTCGTGCCGGTCGCGGTTGCATCGACGGATGTGCCGGCGTTCAGACTGCGCATGAAAGCGTCGGCTGTGCCGCGATCGATCGTGAAGTTTGGCGTCGACGCGTTCCAAAGCCCTGCTCGCACGCGGGCGCCATGCGCCAGCGTGAGTGTGTCGGCAAGCGTATCGACGGTGCCGCCGCTGCCGTCGGCATTCGTCGCGGCGATCGTGCCTTGCTGCGTGACGTGCCCGTTGTCGGCGACCAGCCAGATGTGGCCGCCGCGCATCGCCGTGCCCGTCGCGCGGATACGCGAGCCACCACCTGCAAGGGCATAGATATTCCCGTCGGCCGCTTCCAGATTGATCTGCGCGGCTTGCGTGGCACCGCGATCTATCACGGTTCCTGTGCTGCCTATCTGCACGAATACCTGCCTGCTGCCCGACGATTCGAGCAACGCCACTTGCTGCCCCGTGACGAATTCCGCGGTGCCGTTCGGTGCGCTGACCGAGCCCGCATTGACCACGACACCGCGTGCAATGAGGAAAACATCGCCTCCGCTGGAACTGATCTTGCCGAGATTCACCACATTGCCATTCGATGTGCCCGTGAGCGTCAGCGTCCCGCCATTCACGAAGGGTGTGTTCGGCAGATCGAGCGTTGAAGCAACGAATCGTCCGCCGGTAGTGATAGTCCCGCTACGACCCACCACGATGCCTTGCGGGTTGATCAGATACACGCTGCCAGTTGCCTTCAGGCTGCCGAGAATCGCGGAAGGCGCGCAGGCCGTCACGCGATTGAGCGTTGCGCCCGAACCGTTGTCGAAGTTGACGGTGCTGCCTTTGCCGATCGAGAAGCTGGTCCAGTCGATCACGCCGCGAGTCGAGTTCGGCTGCGTGACGGTGATCGCGTTGCCCTGACCGGCGATGGTTCCCGCCCCGGCAACATAGTGCCCGCCCTGCGGAAGCACGCCACCGGCAAAGGCCGCGTGCGCCAACGACAATCCGGCGATGAAAGGTGAGATGTGTTGAAACGGATGTCGGCGATAGAGCGCGCGCAGTGTCGGACGACTTAATGACAAAGGTGTCATATGTCCCCCTTCCGCGGAAGTTGGACGCCATCGGCCCGCAATCCGACCGGAGTCGCGTGAACCGTGGTGGGCCCACACGCAGAATATTAGTCAGCTTGTCCGAGAGATACCAGCGAATCCCGCACTTGCCGCCTACGCAAGTCGTCCCGCACACGACGAGCGACCAGCACCGTCAGGTAGTCCGTGATTCGTGCACCTTCGCTGTATTCAATCCACGTCTGCGCGTACATCTGCGAGACCGTTTCCTCAGGAGTGTCGGTAGCGGCGGCAATCTGCCTGATGACATCCTCGACGTTGCGCGTGACCATGGCTTGCTCCGGGCGTGCGGTGATAAAGGACCGTCACACACACGTTACCCGCCTCTATGCGTCAGTCAATTGACCCGAGTCAATTGACTTCCTCCATGATCGCTTACAAGCTGTTTGAGGCGGGTGGCATCGAGACCTTCACTGAAACACCGGTTTTCCCGACGCGTCCTTGACCTTGGTCCTCCATTGCGCGCGGATTTCCGACACGACCGAATCCGGCAGCGAAATGTAGTCGAGCTCGCTGGCAGCCTGCTCGCCGTTCTTGAACGCCCAGTCGAAGAACTTCAGCACTGCCGCGCCTTGCGCCGGCTTGTCCTGCGTCGCATGCAGCAGCACGAAGGTCGCGCCGACGACCGGCCACGCGTCCTTGCCGGGCTCGTTCGTCAGGATCTGGTAGAAGGACGTCTTCCAGTCCGCGCCCGAGGCGGCCGCCTTGAAGGTTTCGGTCTTCGGCGCAACCACGGTACCGGCCGAATTCTTCAGGCTGGTGTAGATCATGTTGTTTTGCTTCGCATATGCCCACTCGACGTAACCGACCGCGCCCGGCAGGCGTTGCACGAACGCGGCAACGCCGTCATTGCCCTTGCCGCCCGTACCGGTCGGCCAGTTCACCGTCGTGCCTTCGCCGATCTTCGACTTCCACTCCGGGTTCACCTTCGACAGAAAGTTCGTCCAGATGAAGCTCGTGCCCGAACCGTCGGCGCGGCGCACCACGGCGATGTCCGTATCTGGCAGCTTCATACCCGGATTCAGCGCGGCGATCGCCGGATCGTTCCATTTCTTGATCTTGTTCAGATAGATGTCGCCAAGCACGGCACCCGACAGAATGAGTTGACCCGGCTTCACGCCGGGCAGGTTCACGACCGGCACGACGCCGCCGACCACGGTCGGGAATTGGAACAGGCCAGTCTTCGCCAGTTCGTCGTCCTTCATCGGCGCATCGGTACCTGCGAAATCAACGGTCTTCGCGATGATCTGCTTGACGCCGCCCGCTGAACCGATGCCTTGGTAGTTGACCTTGCCGCCTCCCGCCTTATGGTACGCGTCAGCCCACTTGTTATAGATCGGGGCCGCAAAAGTGCTGCCCGCCCCGGTGATGTCGACGGTTTGCGCTTGCGCGGCCGCGAGCGGTAGAGCAACGGCAAGAACTGCAATTCCGCGTTTTAACAGCATGGTTTGCCTCCACGAGATTGACTGACCGGTTCAATGGTTGCAGCAAGCTACGCGCCGCGATCCCTCTCTTGCGCACTCCGCAGGCCCGGCGTGCCCATCGCCGCGTCGAGCCTTGCCATCGGCCCGAACGTCTAAACTTAGGCGGTTCGAATGACATTTCGTTGACAACCGCGGCGCGGCGTTCAATGCGGTTGGCTTTGTCGCGTTGAGGGATGGAATCTCACGGACAGGCTTCGGCTTCTGCATAGTACCGGTTCGGCGCGGGAAAAACTCCGGTGATGACTTCAATCAGAAAGGGGCCGTCATATTGACAAGCTTCACTCAATACACCATCAAGCTCGTCGATGCGCTCAACCGCGCGCGCGGCCACACCGATCGACGATGCAAAAGCCGACCAGCTATGACAGGGCAATTTGGTGAACTGCTCTGAAATCGAACCACTCCTGATAGCGTCGATATGGATTGCGCCATGTGCGGCGTTGTTCAGAACCACATAGATCACCTTGACTCGGTATCGAGCCGCGGTCTGAATCTCCATGCCGTGCATCATCATGCACCCATCGCCGGTCACCACGACACACGGGCGTTCCGGGGCTGCAAGCTTGACGCCGATTCCGGCTGCGATGGCCCAGCCCATCGGGGCGAGCGAGCTCGACGAAAAGTAGTTGCCCTTACCTGACGACAGCCAGTAATGGGCCATGAAGATGCGGTGGGCTCCGGAATCCACCACGACGTTGCTGTCCTTCGGCAGCATCCGGCACAAGTGCTTAACTACGTCTCCAGGATATAGCGCTTCGTCACCGCTGGAAACTCGGGCTCCTAACTGCTCAAACCGGTGGTCGTACAGGGGGGTGTCGTTGATCTCGGCAATCCACCCCTTTCTTCTTTGCAGTGCTTGCGGCAGCCCGGGAGGGTTGTCCGCGGCTTTCTAGGCCAGCAACCGGAAGCTCGCGGAAATTCCGGAGAAGATTCCTTGACGCGAAATGTGCCCCATCGCCGGTGAATCGAAGCTGTCATCAAAGATAAATAGCTCCTTCCCCCCTGTCAGCCTCCTGCTCCAGTTCATGCTGTCTCGCTGGTTCAGGTCGCTACCAAACACGACTAGTACATCAAGTTCGTCGGAGTTGATCGCCCGTGCAGCGCGCGAATGACTTGAAAATCCGTACACACCCAGTGCAAGGGCATGTTGCTCGGGAAATGCACCTTTTCCCGATAGTGTCGTTGCGACTGGAATGTGAAAGCCTTCGGCAACCTCGAGAAGAAGCTTTGCAGTTTCCGCATCATTGCCACGACTTCCGACCAGAAACGCGACTCTCTTCGACTGAAACAGATACTGATCGCACAGCGCATCCAGAGCGGCGCGGTTCGCGGGCACTTCGCATGCGTTAAATTCGCGGTGAGCGTAGGGTTGCCGTGCCACGTCCTGACCGGGCAGGACATCCTGCTTTTGAACGTCTACGGGGATACTGATGAATGACTGCGCTCGACGCATCCAGTTCAACCCTTCGATCGCACGACGCATCTCGGCCTGAGTATTTTCCTTGTTCTTTAGCTCGACGATATCCGTCACCAGACTTCTGACCACGCCGCTTTCAAAAATGCCTCCGGGCGTGGCATCCTGGAACGCCCCTTTGCCTTCCGCATGCGACGAGATCCCGCCGGCAATATAGAGCATCGGAATCCGGTCTGCGTGAGCGGCTGCCATGCCGGGAACGAAATTCATCGTGCCTGGGCCGGAAATCCCTGCGCAAACGCCGAATTTCCGGCTGGCGCGGGCATAGCCATCGGCCATGAAAGCACTGCCAGTCTCATGAGCGCCGACGATTCCGCGAGTCAAAGGGGAGTTGTCGATTGCGTCCAGCAGCGGATAGATCAGTTTTCCCGGGACCAGGAACACGTGGTCTATTCCGACGGACTCCAACGAGTTCACAACCATTGTCGAGACATTGAGCGGAGCGTTTGATCCCATAGTTTTGATTACGATCTCACGAGTTACCGTTAATCGAATCTCACCGCTGCGCATCTGCCCGTCACGCGCTGCATGTCGGAGCGGCGCGAGACGAGATCGGCGATGGCCAGTGCGCGGAGACGGCGAGACGACATTCAAGGCGCTGCACGTCGAGTGCAGTCGCGCATCACGCTATTTCCTCGAACCCGCTTGACCGGCGGGCACGGGTGTCTCCGTCCACAATCACACGCCCTGGCTGCACCGTTGATCATCCACGCTGCCTGCGTGCCTGAGGCAGTCGCCGCGGCGAATTGATAGCCATCCGGCGCACGTGTATCGCGGATCTTCGCCCGCTCGACTCCCGCGGGGCTGGCACGCGCCGACGGTATGAATCGACGTCATCCAGCACCCGGAACCGGTCGGAATCGCTCAGAATTTCTGCCAGTCCGTCTCAGTCGCGGCGGCGACGACTACCGGACCTTCTGAAGAGGGGACTGGTCTCCTCGCAACCTTTGCCGGGGTTACAGCAGAGGACGGGGCGCGGTTCAGGGCCGTCCGTTGCGGTACTGCCGCTTGCGTCGTCGCTCGCGATGAAGCAGCCTTCTCGCCATCGACCTTGAAAAAAGCGACCGTCTTGCGCAGGCTTTCCGCTTGCCGGGCCATTGTCTGGGCTGCCGCCGACGCCTCTTCGACAAGCGCAGCGTTTTGCTGTGTGACCTGGTCCATCTGGTTGACTGCCTGATTGACCTGTTCGATACCGGTGCTTTGCTCGCTCGATGCCGACGAGATTTCGCCCACGATGTCGGTCACGCGCTTCACTGACTGCACGATTTCCTTGATCGCACCGCCCGCTTCTTCGACGAGCATCGAGCCTGCCTCCACCCGGCTGACAGAGTCCGAGATCAACTCCTTGATTTCCTTCGCGGCAGTCGCACTGCGCTGCGCGAGCGTGCGGACTTCGCCCGCAACGACAGCGAAGCCCCGCCCCTGTTCTCCCGCGCGGGCCGCTTCGACCGCTGCGTTCAGCGCGAGGATATTGGTCTGGAAGGCGATACCTTCGATGACGCCGATAATCTCGGACATCGTGGCCGAGCTGGTGGAGATGTCACGCATTGTGTCGACCACGCGCCCGACGATCTCGCCGCCATGTTGCGCGACGCTCGAGGCGGTACCCGCGAGCGTGGCAGCCTGGGTTGCATTGTCCGTGTTGTGGCGGACCGCCGCAGTCAGTTCCTCCATGCTGGAAGCCGTTTCTTCGAGCGACGCCGCCTGTTGCTCCGTGCGACTCGACAGATCCAGATTGCCTTGTGCGATCTGCGCACTCGCAGTCGCGACACCTTCGGCGTTCTCGCGCACCTCTGATACGACCCGCACCAGGGCGTCGCACATGGCTTTCAGCGACGCCATCAGGCTGTTCGTGTCGCCGGGCCGCAGGGCGATACTGATGTTCAGGTCGCCGGCCGCACTCGCTTGGTGCAAAGCTTTTGGTCGCCCCGAACATTTATCGTTTGCATAAGCCGGTGATAGCCTGAATTCGTCCCACAGGCGTGCACCGCGTCACGTCTGCTTCCGCGGGCCTGGACCGAAGAGCGGCCGTTCGATCACGAGGGCCGTTTCTACCGCTTCGAAAAAGCCTTCTCCGATGTGAAGCCGAAACAGACGCCCCACCTGCCGATCTTGGCGACGAACAACCGCGCTGAGATTCATTCTATTTCGATATGTTTATATCGATTCAATATTTAAGTTTTGCATCTTCCGGAGCAGCCGCACAGGCATGCAACACGCGACGAAATTTTATCCAGAAGGCCCTATGAGCAATTGGATCGCGCAGCTTTTCCGGCATTTGACTGCGGGTGTGTATGTGATCGGCGTAGCGGACGGCGAGCGCCGCAATGCGTTCACCGCAAGCTCGGTGATGCAGGTTTCGTTTGCACCATTGCTGATCGCGCTCGGCATCAGTCCCGAGCATGAATCGTACGAACTCCTGCGCAGCGGCGCGGTGTTCGCGATCAGCGTGTTGCGCGCGGATCAACAGAAGCTCGCCGAGCACTTCGGCACGCAGTCGGACCGAGCCGTCGACAAGCTCGCGGTGGCTCGCTGGCGTACCGGCGTGACCGGCGCGCCGCTGCTGCTCGATGCGCTCGCGCATTTCGACTGCCGGGTGACCGGCGACATCGAGGCGGGAGATCATCGGCTGATAGTTGGGCGTGTCGTCGATGGCGCGCTAGCCGGCGCGGACGGCGACCCGCTGATCTACGCGCAGACTGGCAATCTCGACATGAGCGAGGATCTTTATCCGGAGACGTTTTCGTAGTTGGCTGGCGTGCTGGCTGCTCAATGCCCGTGCCCGCCATGTCCTCCGTGCCAGTGGCCGTAATAGCCGCCACGGCCATAGCCACCGCCCCAGTAGCCTCCGATCACCACTGACGGTCCCCACCATCCGTAGTAGCCCGGCCATGAATAGCCATAGGGATAGCCGTAATAGCCGGGATAACCGTAATACCCGGGATAGCCGTAATAGGCAGGCGCAGGTACCGCGACGTACGTGCAATTCTGTCCCGACAACGGCAAGTCGTTTGGCGCCGCATTCGCGGCCGCCGTACCGCTCGCCGGCACAGGCGCGTTGCCGGACGATGCTTGCGCGGGGCCAGCGGCAGTGGCGCTGGTGCAGGCGTAATAGCCACCGGCTCCCGGATAGTACGAATAAGGACCGTAATAGACGCAGCCAGACAACACACATACGCCCGCCACGCCAGTGCATAGACCAACGATTCCACAACGCATGATCGCTCCCCCTATCCGGGCGCAGCGCAGCCGTCTCGACACGGCCTGTTTTTATTCTAGTCTTCGAATCCGGTCTCGGGTACGGGTCTTGCAAACGGCAGGTATTCCGTGGAAATCAGGAGTTTCGACATGAACCCGCTCGATCCTCTCGACTCGAACGCCTCCGCGACTCCCGTACAGCCCAGCGCCGGCGCACGTATCGCCGGCAGCGGCGTCGGCGACGGTCCCGGACCCGAGGTCATGGCCGCCGCGACGCTCGACGGCAACAAGGTGATCTCTTCCGATGGCCAGGACCTCGGCAAAATCTCCGATATCATGCTCGACGTGCGCAGCGGCCGCATCGCGTATGCGGTGCTGACGGAGGGCGCTTTTCTCGGCATCGGCGGGACCTTGCACGCGATCCCGTGGCGTTCGCTGACGCTCGACACGGACCGCAAGTGCTTCCAGCTGGACGCCACGGCCGAGCAGGTGAAAAGCTCGCCGGGCTTCGACAAGGACCATTGGCCGGCGATGGCCGATCGCGCATGGGGGACGTCGGTCCATCAGTTCTATCATCGCGAACCGTACTGGGAAGCGACGCGCAGTGTCGTCGAAAGCGATCCCGCGACACGTGTCGATCCGACGAGCGGAATCTGAAGATACGCATCGCGACGCTTGAGCGCCGCTACCTCGCACGCGTTGCCTGTTGCGGCGAGCACGCGAGGCGCGGTGCGCCGTTACACCCCGATGGTCCGCGTCGTCTTCAGCGCGATCCACGTCATGCCTTCGCGCAAGCCTTCGAGTACCGCTTCTCTTTCCACGGCGAACACCCGCGACTGATGAAAGGTGCGTTCGAAGTCACCCTCGGGCGACACATGTTTGACATGGATCGTCGACAGAAACCCGCCTTCCTGCGCCTCCCGCGTCTCGACGCTCACGGACCAGGTTCCTTCCTGCGCGTTTGCTGATATGGCCATTGGATGCTCCTCGGGGTTGTCGCGAGCGACTGGCATCGTCAGCGTAATGACCCGCAACGCCTCTCTCGTTGATCCACGTCAACCGTCAACACGAACCATGAGTCACGCTCGACGTCGTTCGCTTTCCCCGATACTTTCAGCTCCGTTTCAGACGCACGCCATCGCGTGAAAACCCTGCCGGGAAAACGCGCAACGCCTCTTGCACGCGGCGTGCTTAGCGCGCCGCGTGCACCGATTTCGCGCCCCTCGCCCCGACGTTTCGCGGTAAGCTTTGCGACGGTATCCGCGTCATGAGTTCGTGCCGGTGCGGCAACGCTGCCCTCATGATCGACGAATGTCGGAGTTCATCATGTGGTACGCCTTCATCGATGCACAGCAACGCCTCGCGCGCGCGATGGTCGGGGGAGTTCTGTCCGAACCGGAGTCGGGGCCGCGCCCGCAAGCGGGCTGGCTCGGCCCGGAACAGGCGGCCGACGCGCTCAGCAACTGGCTGCTGAGATCCGCCTGCGCTTTCGAACGAACGCCGACATTCGCGATCCACTCCGTTGCCGACAACGGTAGCCGCGTTACCGTCGACGAAAGCGTCGTCGCCTCCTTGCCGCTCGGCGCGCTGCTCAGGTTCAAGCGCACCCCCTCTACACCCCCTACCGACGCAAAACTGCCGGTGCTGTTGTGCGCGCCCCTCGCCGGACATCACTCAGTCATGCTGCGCGAGACCGCCGAAACGCTGCTCGAGGAACGTGACGTGTTCGTGACCGATTGGGCCGACGCGCGCGACGTGCCGCGCGAAGCGGGCCCGCTATCGCTCGACGACTACGTGCAGGCGCTCGAAAGCTTCGTCGGCGCCGCCCGCGCGTTCGGTTCGCCGGTTCATGTGATCGCGATCTGTCAGGCGAGCGTGCCTGCGCTCGGCGCCGCGGCGCTGCTCGCCATGGACGAGGCGGCGCCGATCGCGAGCCTCTCGCTACTCGGCGGCCCGATCGATACCCGTTTGAACCCGACCATCACCGACCGCTTCGCCAGTTCCCATTCGCTCGAGTGGTTTCACGACCATGCGATCGATATCGTTCCACCGCCCTATTGCGGCGCGGGGCGTCTCGTGTATCCGGGCTTCATCCAGCAGACCGCGATTTTTGCCGCGCATCCGGAGCGGCAGTTGCGACTCGAAGCGGATTACTGGTCCCGATGGCTCGCCGGCGATATGCCCGGTGCGCAGCAGGCGCTGCGCTCGGCAAACGAATATGCCGCGGTGCTCGACATGGCGGAGTGCTACTTCCTCGACATGCTTCGGGTGGTGTTTCACGAACATCTGTTGCCGCGCGATCTGTGGTCGGTCGCCGGGCGCCGGGTACGAATCGCCGCGCTGCGCGATACCCCGCTGTGCACGATCGAGGGTGACAGCGACGAGATCACGGGCGCGGGGCAAACGCATTGCGCGCATGCGCTGTGCGATGCATCGCCGATGCGAGCCGCGCGGCAGCTCACCATCGAGCAGTGCAATCACTACGACCTCTTCATCGGGCCGCGTTGGCGCGATGCGGTTCATCCGGGGCTCTGCGAATTCTGGCGCGATGTCGAGCACGCCGCGTTGAAGGTTTGCCGGCCGCGCCGCGCGGCCAGGGGTTCGGCAAACCGCAAATCGGCGTGAGGTGGCCGGGGAAAACGTCAGCAGTCCGCATCTGACGAACGCCGAGCGTCACGTCACGACGCAAGTTCGTCAGTTCCCACGCTCGGTGCCGATCGCTGTTTCGAGGGTCATTTCCGCCACATCGAACGCGCGACGGATCGCCGCTTTGGCGTCGTCGTCAGTGCAGTGCGCGACGGGCTTGAGCTCGTGCGCGGGCGTGACCAGATCCAGCCTCACGTCATACAGCGGATGCGCCGATCCCGGACGCAACGCCTCGATGGCGAGATGGCAGTGCGACACGAGCGCGCCAAACCGCGCGAGACGCACCAGTTGCGCACCAGCTTCCGCTTCGAGCGGAGCGGCACCCGCAAAGCCAAGGTAGACGATCTGCATGTCGATGCCCATCTTCGCCTCCCCTTGCGAGTGTCGATCGAACCTGTTGCGCGCAGACTCAGGGTCCAGGCGCCTGCGATGGGGCTTATCCTGTTCTTGCCAGAAAGGCGGTCATTGACGTGGGTCAAGCGCGGTGAAGGCGAGCACCCTCACTGCATATGCATACCCCCGTTAATCGCAATGTCCGCACCGGTGATAAAAGCCGCCTCCTCTGAGCATAGAAACGCGATCAACGCCGCCACCTCGTCCGGACGTCCCAGCCGGCCGAGCGGAATCTGCGGCAGGATCTTCGTGTCGAGGATCTCGCGCGGCACCGCTTCGACCATCGCGGTCGCGAGATAACCGGGCGACACCGTGTTCACCGTGACGCCGTACTTCGCGGTTTCGAGCGCAAGTGCCTTCGTGAAGCCGTGCACGCCCGCTTTGGCAGCTGAATAATTGGTTTGCCCGTAGGCGCCGCGCGAACCGTTGACCGACCCCACGTTGACGATGCGGCCGTGGCGCCGCTCGAGCATGCCGGGCAACAGCGGCTTGCTCATGTTGAACAGGCCATCGAGATCGGTGCGCAGCACGGCGTCCCAGTGCTCCTTGCTCATCTTCGCGAAGCTCGTGTCGTGCGTGATGCCCGCGTTGTTGATCAGCACGTCTACCGCGCCCAGTTCGGTCAGCACGCGTTGCGCGCAGCGCGCGCATGAATCGAAGTCGGCGATGTCGGCTTCGTAAGCGTGAAAGTCGCGCCCCGTGTCGCGCTCGTGCTGCAGCCATGTCGACACGTGATCGTTGTGCGTCGAGTGCGTCACCGCGACCGTCATGCCCGCGTCATGAAGCGCCCGGCTGACCGCCGTGCCCAAACCGCCCATCCCGCCTGTGACCAATGCCACGCGATCCGTTCCCATCTGAACTCCTCCTTGCCGTGTCTGCCATTGACGGTGCGCGCGCCGGCCTTGCCGGCGCGCGCGGCTAAACGACGCCCGCGAACGGCAGCGCGTTCTGCGAGCTCCACCACCATGCGCTCAGGCCGCCCGCGAGCGGCGCGACGCCTGGCGCGATGCCGTACACCGCCTGCCACCACGCATACCAGGCGGCGCAAGCGCGGTTGGCCTCGCCGAACCAGTCCGCCTCGCGCTGCGCGACGAAAGCGATCGACTTGCTCCAGTCGGCGAAGCACCGCTCGGCGTACTCGTGTGCCTCGCCCTGTGCGGTCTGATACGCCGCCGCGTAGTCGAGCCAGCCTTCGGGCGGTCCGGACGCCGTCGAGGTCCACGGTGAAGCGGGGCGCCCGGGCGGCGCATCGGATTCGGCAACCATGATCGCTGCCCTCCAGAGCACAGCATAGGATTGCCAGGCGCGGTTGCAAACCGTCGAGCGCGCCTGCTACTGTAATTTGAGCGCGCGGCGGCCCCCGCTTGATCTGCATCAACAGCCGCGGCCGCCGGGCCCTTAGACTCCATTTGACGACGGGCTCGAGCCTGCTTGCGCCCGTTTCCCCGCGTTTCTGTCACGGAGCTTTGGCGATGAGCTACAAAAGCATTCTCGTTCACCTCGATACGAGCGTTCGTGCACATCCGCGCCTCGAAATCGCATTGCAGCTCGCACACCGCTTTCATGCGACGCTGACCGGCCTGTTTTCGACGTACGTGCCACCGCGGCACGCGTTCTTCGTGATGGCCGGCACCGCCGACTACTACGCGGAGCACGAGCGCCTGCGGCACGAGCGTGCCAGCGCGCTGGAGCGGCTGTTTCGTGCGGAACTCGCGCGCGCGAACGTCGACGGTCATTGGATCGCCGCGAACGGCTACGCGAACGACGTGGTGCCGCCCTATGCGCGTCTCGCCGATCTGATCGTGCTCGGGCAGACCGACCCGACCGACCCCGAGGCGTTCGTCGCCGAACAGTTCGTCGAGCACGTCGTGCTGTCGGCCGGGCGGCCGGTGCTGCTGGTGCCGTCGGGCGGCACCTTCGCGGCGCCCGGCCGCCACGTGCTGATCGCGTGGGACGGCAGCCGCGAAGCCACCCGCGCGATCCACGACGCGCTGCCGTTCCTCGCGCACGCGTCCAAAGTGACGCTGCTGACGGTTCATTCATCGGGCGATCGTCCGCCGCGCGACACGGTTCCGGGCGACGACATCGCACTCACCGTCGCGCGTCACGGCGTCAAGATCGACGTGCGCGAACTGAGCGTCGCGGACGGCACGCCGGTCGGCGACGCGCTGCTGTCGCAGGCGGCCGACCTCGGCTGCGACATGATCGTGATGGGCGCTTACGCGCATTCGCGTCTGCACGAAGTCGTACTGGGCGGCGCGACGCGCACGATGCTCGAGTCGATGACCGTGCCGGTGCTGTTGTCGCACTGAAGTGCGCGCTTAAGGAGTCCGCCATGTTTCACCGCCTACTCATCGCGCTCGACGGCAGCGACACTGCCTCCCGTGCGTTCGACGCCGCGCTGACCCTTGCCGCCGAATCGGGCGCCGAGCTGCAGCCGCTGTACGTGATCGACGTGCCCGTCATCGCCTACGACGCGCCCGGCTTCGACCCTTGCGTGATCCACGACGCCTTCATCGAGGAAGGCAAGCGGATCGCGGCCGATGCCCAGAGCCGGATGACCGCGCGCGGGATCAAGGGCACGGCCCGCACCGTCGAAGCCGCGATCACCGGCGAAGACGTCGCGCATCGCATCGTCGAGGCGGCGCTCGAATGGCACGCCGACGCGATCGTGATGGGCACGCACGGCCGCCGTGGTGTTCAACGACTGATGCTCGGCAGCGTCGCCGAGCGCGTGCTGCGCAGCGCCAGCTGCCCGGTGCTGATGGTTCCCGCGCACGCGAACGGCGCGACGCGCGATCAGTCAGTCCCGGCCTGCGCCGAAAACGAACTCACCTGAGCCGCGAAAACCAGGCTGCTGCGCGGCCGCTCCGACGCGATCGCGCCACGGCTCCGCGACGCGGCGCTTCAGGGCCGCGCGTGCCCGTGTTCGTCATGCCGCACGATCAGCACCGGCTTGTCGGTCGCACGCACGAGCGACTCGGCGACGCTGCCGAGCAGAAAGCGCTGCACGCCGCGGCGACCGTGCGTGCCCATCACGATCAGATCGGCTTCGATCTCGTCGGCGACGCGCGCGAGCACCGCGGACACGCTTTCGGCGTACGCGTCGATCACCCGCACGCCGCCGGGCACCTGCGCCTCGCGCATCAACTCGCGCGGCGCATCGAGCGCGCGGCTGGCGAATTCTTGCGCCGCGGTCGCCGGTTCCGGCTCGAAAGCCACATCGGCATTGTCCGACCACTTGCCGTGCCCTACCACGCAGCAGGCTTCGAGTGTGGCGCCCGTCAGCTTCGCGAGCTTCAGCGCCTCGGCAAAGGCGCGCTGCGCGCTGGGACTGTCGTCGAGCGCAACCAGAATTCGTGCATACATGTTGGACTCCCTGTGAAAGCGCTGGCATGAACCGAAGCGGTGCCGTCGCGTGTCCGCGCCGACAGTGTGAAGCGCGCGCCGCCGCGCGGCTTGACGCAGGTCAATGGCTCGCCGCTCGGGAGCTGGTTGCGCACGTCCACCGGGATCGTGACCTGGCCCTTCGAAGTGATAGTTGCTGCTGCCATAGTGGCACCTCCGATGCTCCTAGCATTTAGGTAAGGAGAAGAAAAAGGCAAGGACGAAATGGCCGCACGCCGATGAGGTATTTAACAGCAGACAGGCTAGAAACGCCGGGCAGCCTCGGAAGGCAGCGTCCAGACGTTATCGTCTATCGTGCCAGCACGGTCTACGATGAGCAGGAGTGGGAAATATCGATAATTTGCATCGTAGGCACGTCTTCCCCGGCAGTAACAAGCCCACTCAGATACTTACTATTCTTCGAATAATTGAAAATACATAATGGCCGGTCTATCGCACAGCTTTCCACTTCTTTAATGCCACTTCGTATTAATATATTTTCGACGCCGATATGTTCGCCCGTCACTTCTGATTGAACAGCAAAGCAGCCACACCATAGGAATATTCCTACAACATTACCCGAACTCCTAGCGCCGCTTAAATCCCCGCCGATATATTTCTGAGATGAGGTTGCCAATACTGGTCGGTATGGACACCGCCCCGCCAGCCACCTTATCGAGAGTCTTCCTCGTCGACGATGCGACCGAGGTCCGACGCCGGCTTGCTTGCCTGATCGCGCTGATTCCCGGCATCGAAATCGCCGGCGAGTCCGCCGGCGTCGAGCACACGTTCGACGACATCGTCGCGAGTCGCGCCGATGTCGCGGTGCTGGACCCGTGCTTCTCGGGCAAGACCAATCTGCTGCTGCTCGCGGCGCTGTCGCGGGTGCGGCCGTCCATCGTCAGCATCGTGTTGACCAATCATTGCGCGACGGCGTTTCGCCGAGCGTGCGAAGCGGCGGGCGCCGACTTCTTCTTCGACAAGACCTCGGACTTCGAACTCGCCTGCCGTGCCATCGAAGCGATTGCCTATGCGCGTCGTGCGCATCCGGTCTGACCGCCAGGAGCCGATCATGCAAGTTGCCGCAGTCTGTGAACCCCGCCACGACGCGCCCCGCACTTCGCACGTCGTACCGATCCACGTCGTGCCACGCACCGCGGCCACACGCTACGCCGTGCCGCGCTGCTCCACCTGCGCGATGCGCGCGATCTGCATGCCGCCCGAGCTGACATCCGACGAACTGAGCCGACTCGACACGTTGATCTGCTCGACGCGCTCGATCAAACGCGGTGATCCGCTGTATCGCGCGGGCGACGCATTTCAAAGCATCTACGCGATCCGCGCCGGATCGTTCAAGACCGTGGTCATGCATCGCGACGGCCGCGAGCACGTGACTGGCTTCCAGATCGCCGGCGACTCGCTCGGCCTCGACGGCATCAGCGAGGGCAAGCAGAATTGCGATGCGATCGCGCTCGAAGACAGCGTCGTGTGCATCATTCCGTTCGCGCAGCTCGAAGCAATCTGTCGCGAGATGAAGCCGATGCAGCATCACATCTACCAGATGATGAGCAGCGAGATCGTGCGCGAATCGAGCCAGATGATGCTGCTCGGCACGATGAGCGCCGAACAGCGCGTCGCGACGTTTCTGCTGAATCTGTCGAAGCGCTTCAAGGCGCGCGGCTTTTCCGCGGCGGAGTTTAATTTGCGCATGACCCGCGAGGAAATCGGCTGCTTTCTGGGCATGAAGCTCGAAACGGTGAGCCGGATGTTCTCGAAGTTCCAGCGCGAGCGCCTCGTCAAGGCGAACGGCAAAACGATCCGCATCGAAGACGCGGAAGGACTGGCTCGGGTTTGAACGCCGACGCGACGCTCGCCTCACGTTTGTTCGCGGGACATGCGGGTTGGAACAAGCGCTCCCGAACTGATATAACTCGGTGCGTTGCGGTGCGCGACCTTGCGTGACCACCCGGAGGAGCGATGGGTCTGTCGAGCGGCGAGTCTTCCTGCTTCACCGGTGCGGCGTCCGTGTCGGACGTGCCAGTAGAGGATCGCTATTTCATGTTGATCGATGCGGTTCAGGACTATGCGATCTTCATGCTCGACGTGTCCGGCCGCGTGACCAGCTGGAATCCCGGCGCACAGCGCATCAAGGGCTACGCGCCCGAAGAAATCATCGGCCAGCATTTCTCGAAGTTCTATACCCCGGAAGACATCGCGGCCGGCAAGCCCGCCCGCGAACTGGAAATCGCCGCAGCCGTAGGCCGCGCCGAGGACGAAGGCTGGCGCGTACGTCGCGACGGCTCGCGTTTCTGGGCCAACGTGGTCGTTTCCGCCGTGCACGACGCGTCGGGCGCGCTGCTCGGCTTCGCCAAGATCACGCGCGACCTGACCGAGCGTATGCGCCTCGCGGAACTCGAACGCGCGAATCAGGTATCCACGCACGTGCAGATCGCCCGCGAAAACGAGCAAAAACGTATGGCGCGCGAACTGCACGACGATCTCGGCCAACGGCTGACCGCGCTGAAAATGAGCGTCGCGCTGCTCGAAGCGAAGCTGAAAAGCCAGGCCGACACCGAGCCGCTGGCCGCGCAGACGCACGAACTGCAAAAGCAGATCGACTGGATGGCCGCTTCGCTGCGGCGTATCGCCGCCGATCTGCGGCCCCCGCTGCTCGACGACCTCGGGCTCGCCGCCGCGCTCGACTGGCTGGCCGAAGACTTCACGAAACGCTACAACGTGCGCTCGAGCGTGCATCTCGAACCGGCCGAGCCGGTATGCGGCGAATTCGCGGCGACGGCGCTGTTTCGCATCGTTCAGGAGGCGTTGACGAACGTCGCGCGGCACGCCAAGGCCAGCCGCGTACGCCTCGACATGACCTGCGCGGGCCCCATCGTATCGCTCGATATCGAGGATGACGGCGTGGGTGTCGCGCTGGATCGGTCGCAGGGAACAGATTCATTCGGTTTGCTCGGCATTCGCGAACGCGTGCGGCAGTTGCGCGGCAACGTGTCGTTCACCAGCTCGCCGGGCCATGGCTTCAGGATCTCGATCCAGATACCGGCCGACGCGCTCGCGTAATGCTCACGCGCTGTCGCGCCCCGCTGTCGCGGGTTACTCTGCAGGCGCATCCTCGGTGCTTTGCTCGCGCATGAGCAGCACCGGACAGGTCGAGAAACGCAGCACCCGCTCCGCCACGCTGCCGATCACGAGGCGCCGCACGCCGCGTCGCCCATGCGTGCCCAGCACAAGCAGATCGGCGTGGATCTGCTCGCCGTGGCGCAGCACGATCGCGGCGACGTCGTCGGACAGGCTCTCCGACTCGATCATTTCAGGGCGGCAAGGCACATCGGCGGCGGCGCAGGCCTGTTCGGCCTCCTCCAGCACCAATTGGCCGTCCTGGCGCAAGGCTTCGACGAGCGTGAGCGGGTCGTAATAGCCGGCATAGGAAAAGAGCGGGGTCTTGTCGACCACATAAACCGGATGCACGACGCCCTTCGTCAACGCGGCGAGATTCACCGCTTCTTTCAGCGCGCGTTTCGAGAAAGTACTGCCGTCTAGCGCGACGAGGATATGTTGGTACATGCCGATTCTCCACTGAGGTTGGATTTGTCAACGCGCGTGGCGCGCTCCTGCTACAGATAAAAGGGCCCGCCCGGACTGCCCGGATACGGCTCCCGCCACTCGCCGTGCGGCACGTCGTCCGCCCGCAACGACGACGCGCCGCGCGGACACACGAGCACGGGACACGCCGCGTCGCGCAGCGTGCGCGACGTCACGTGCCCCGGCAACGGGTGCGGCGCGCCGCGCATGCCGTGCGAACCCATCACGATCAGGTCCGCGTGCCAGCGTTGCGCTTCGTCGAGAATCGCGCTCGACGCATCGCCGGAATCATCGTCGAACTCGAGCAATGCGGTTTCGGCCGCGCGCCGGCTTTGTTCGAGCATCGCCGCGCCGCGCCGCAAGACATCGATTCGATGCTGCGACACGACTTCGAACGGCAGCCATTCGCACCACGCGAAGCGGTCGTCGGCCGCGTAGACGACCTTGATGCGCGCGTCGGGCGGCGCTACCGCGAGCGCGGTGCGCAGCGCGTCGAGCGCGGTGTCGCTGCCATCGATCGCGACCAGCACGCGGCTCACCGCCGAGGCATCGCTCGCGTCGGTCGACCTCGCCGGCATGTACAGCACCGGACGCCCGATCGACGCGACCAGTTCCTCGGGATCGATACGGCTGTCCCAGCGATGTTCACGCGGATGCGCGGCCACCGCGACCAGATCCGCGTCCCATTGCGTCGCCGTGTGGGCGAGCGCTTCGGCCGCGCCCTGATGCAGCGCGGTGAGATCGACGATCTCGGCGTCGGTCGCCGCGACGACGCCGTGCAACGCGATCACCGCGTCGCGCAGCGCGGCCTGCGCGCCGTGCAGCATCGCGCGATGCGCCTCGCACCAGTCCGGATAGCTGAGCATCAGCGTCGGATAAAGCGCGGCAGGATTGCAAACGATATCGACGAGACGAAAGCGCGCATCCGCCGCGACCAACTGCCGGGCGACGCGCGTGCCGAGCGGCAGTCCGCTGCCGCCCGCGGACGCGATCATCACGCGGTGGAAGGTGTTGCGCTCGGCAGCAGTGTTCATCGGCTCTCCTCGGATCGTCGCACCGCGAGGCGGCGCGCCGACCGCGTCGCTTCACACCTCGGCCCGCGACGGGGACGCCAACGGTTCGCGCTTACATGATGAACGCCGACGCGGCGCGCGGCTTGATCTGTATCAAGCGCCAACGGCTCGCTAGCGGATCACGAGCGGACCGCGAGCACGGCCGCGCCGGTCAGGTTGCCGTTGCGCAGATCGTCGAGCGCGCGGTTCGCGTCGCGCAACGCGTAAGTCGTGGTCTCGATCGCGAGCTGCATCTCGGCGGCGCTGCGCATGAACTGAAGCCCATCGTCGCGGGTCAGATTCGCGACCGACACCACGCGCCGCTCGCCCCACAGAAACGCGTACGGGAACGACGGAATGTCGCTCATATGAATGCCGCCGCACACCACCACACCGCCTTTTGCGACCGCCTGCAACGCCAGCGGCACCAGTGCGCCGACCGGCGCGAACAGCAGCGCGGCGTCGAGTTCGCCGGGCGGTGCCTCGTCGCTGCCGCCGGCCCATGCCGCGCCGAGGCGCAGCGCGAGTTGCCGGGCCGCGTGGTCGCCGGGACGCGTGAACGCATAGACGGTGCGCTGCTGGTGACGCGCCACCTGCGCGACGAGATGCGCGGCCGCGCCGAAACCGTAGATGCCGATCCGTTCGGCGTCGCCCGCCATGCTCAACGTGCGATAGCCGATCAGACCCGCGCACAGCAGCGGCGCGGCCTCGATATCGCTGTAGTGCGGCGGCAGATGAAAGCAGTAGCGGCTATCGGCGACCGTGCGCTCGGCGTAGCCGCCGTCGATCGTGTAGCCGGTGAAGCCAGCGTCGTCGCAGAGATTTTCGCGGGCGGACAGACAGTAGCGGCAGTGGCCGCAGGTGCGCCCGACCCACGGCACGCCGACCCGCTCGCCCACCGTGAAACCGCTGACGCCCGCGCCCAATTCGGCCACCACGCCGACGATTTCGTGGCCGGGAATCACCGGCCGCTTTGGATGCTCGAGCTCGCGGTCGACCAGATGCAGGTCCGTGCGGCACACGCCGCACGCATGAACGTCGATCAGGATCTCGCCGGCACCGGGCCGCGGATCAGGCAGTTCCCGCTCGGTCAGCGTCGCCGAGCTGCCGTCGAACACCATCGCTCGCATCGGGTTCTCCTTCAGACTTCGGCGGCGACAAGCTGCCGTCATGGCAGACAGCGAGGCGCGCGCCATTGTGTCGCGCGATCGGCCCGCGCCGTAGACCGTTTGATCGAAGTCAATGAGGGCGGTTTCGCCGCCCGTACACTGATCTTATTCCTGATACGGGAGTACGTGCCGTGATTGCGCGAATCCGAAACTGTCTGCTCGTGTGCTCGGCGTCCGCGCTGACGGCCGGCGTTGCCTCGATGCGCACGCAGCGGGCCCGCTGCCGACGCGCGATGGCGCCGGCAATGCGAATCAGTTGTATACATTGCGGAGACATGTCATGCGTTTGACTGTTCATCTCGACACGTTCGATCGTGTCAACCCGATGGCCTTCGCCATTCTCTGGCTCGACAAGGACACGCGGCAATGGTCGCGCGAAGGTCATTTCGGGCTCGAGTTGCCCGAATGGGGCGCGTTGCATATGGATTGCGGCAATACGCTCGTGTGCGCGCCGCATAGCTCCGCGCCGGTCTGCGCGCTCGAGGGGCTCGATCTGAATCAGCTCGACGGGCCGTTCGAAGGCGAGGTCGGCCGCGTGCAGTGGTGCGCCGAGCACGGCCGCATCCTGGTGAGCGGGCACTGGCGCGTGCAATGCATCGACGTCGAACGGACGGCACCGGAAAACGGCGTATTCGCAACCGGCGAAGACGCCTGAATCGGTACAGCTCCGGCGTACCGCGTCGCCGATGCCATGACGCGCCGCCGGATATTTCCGTGAGTACGCTCGCAACGATGCGATCGCACTGCGCCCCGCCGAATTCGAACACGTCGCGCTCGGTGAGATCGAGTGCCTGAGCAAGCGACTCGCGCAACATGCTGCGCGCGTTCCCGAGCGGCTGAAAGCGCCGTGGCTGCGCACGCAGATTCGCGCCGCGCACACTACATCGCGATCACCTTGCCAGGGTTCAGGATATTGTGCGGATCGAGCGCGAGCTTGATCGCCTTCATCGCGGCGAGTTCGGCCGGCGAGCGTGACAGGCCGAGCACGCCCAGCTTCTCCTCGCCGATCCCATGCTCGGCCGATACCGAGCCGCCCATTTCCCCCGTCAGTTCATAGACGACGCGCTCGACGTCGTCGATGGCCTCGTCGGTCCAGCCAGGTTCTTGCACCACTACGTGCAGATTGCCGTCGCCGAGATGCCCATAGACGAGGATCGTCGCTTGCGGCCAGCGCGCGCGCAACCGCTCGTCGCAACGCTGCGCCGCGTCGCCCGCCTGCGCGACCGCGAAGCTGATGTCGAACGAGATGCGTCCCGGGATCAGGCGCGGATATTCGGCTGGCGCGTCGCGAATCGCCCAGAACGCCGCGGCGTCCGCGTCCGATTGCGCGATTGCGGCGTCGGCGATCACGCCGGCGTCCAACATGTCGGCGAGGAATTCCTCGAAAGCCGCAGACTGCCGTTCAGGGTCCGCGCCGCAAGTCTCGAGCAATACGTAGTAGGCGTGATCGCTCGCGAGCGGCACGCGCAGTTCGGGCAGGCGTTGCCGCACGAAGTCGCAATAGCTCGGCCACATGACCTCGAACGCGGACACGCCGGCCGGCAGCCGCTCCTGCGCGCGGCCGAGCAGCGTGGTCACCGCCGCGTAGTCCGGCATGCCGCACCATGCGGTCGAGATCGCGCGCGGCTTGGCCCGCAGGCGCAGCACCGCGCGCGTGATGACCGCGAGCGTGCCCTCGCTGCCCGTCAGCAGGTTGCGCAGGTCGTAGCCGGTATTGTTCTTGATCATCTTGCGCTCGCCGCCGATCACGCTGCCGTCGGCGAGCACCGCTTCGACGTCGAGCACCTGGTCGCGCATCATCCCGTAGCGGATCACGCGATTGCCGCCCGCATTGGTCGCGATGTTGCCGCCGATCGTGCAACTGCCGCGCGCGCCGAGGTCGAGCGCGAACATGAAGCCGGCGTGATCGGCCGCTTCCTGCACGACCTGCAGCGGTGTGCCCGCGAACACGGTCATCGTCGCGCTGACCGGATCGATGTCGATGACGCCGTTCATCCGCTCGACGCTCAGCGCGACCTCCCCGCCAAGCACGCAGGCGCCGCCCGCGTGCCCGGTCATGCCGCCTTGCGTGACGACCGGCTGCCGGAATTGATGGCAGATCCTGAGCGCGGTGGCGACCTCTTCGGTCGTGCGCGGGCGGATCAGCGCGATCGGATCGGTCGATGGCGTGCCGCTCCAGTCCGCGAACTGCCGCCCGCCAAATTCGGCCGGCAGGCTCACGATGTCCGCGCCGAGCGCAGCGCGCAGCGCGGCGGCGGCTTCGTTACCGCGGGTCGCGGAGATCGGTTCGTGCTGCATCTGGTATCTCCAGTTCGTCAGACGGGCAGAGCCGCTGCGCGCGCTTCACGTCGCGGCCTGAATAAAGGCGGCGTTCCAATTGCATCCTCCAATGCGTGATCCATCCGGCTGTTCGGTCGTGTCGCTGCAATGCACCCGCTCAGGTCACCACGCCGACCTGCCACGGCACGAACTCGCTTTGCCCATAGCCGTGCAGCTCGCTCTTCGTGCGCGTGCCGGACGCGCAGTCGAGCATCATGCGAAAGATCGCTTCGCCGAGTTCGTCGATGCTCGCGCTGCCGTCGATCACGCCGCCGCAATTGATATCGATGTCGTCCTGCTGGCGCTCCCACAACGCGGTGTTGGTCGCCAGCTTCAACGACGGCGACGGCGCGCAGCCATAGGCGGAGCCGCGCCCGGTCGTGAAGCAGATCAGGTTCGCGCCCGAGGCGACCTGTCCCGTCGCCGACACCGGATCGTAGCCGGGCGAATCCATGAACACGAAGCCCTTCGCGGCGATCGGCTGCGCGTATTCGTAGACGTCGACCAGATTCGTCGTGCCGCCCTTCGCGACCGCGCCGAGCGATTTTTCGAGTATCGTCGTCAGGCCGCCCGCCTTGTTGCCCGCCGATGGGTTGTTGTCCATCGCGCCGCCATTGCGCGCGCAATAGTCCTGCCACCATGCGATGCGCGCGAGCAGCTTGTCGCCGACCGCGGCGCTCACCGCACGCCGCGTCAGCAGATGCTCGGCGCCGTAGATTTCCGGCGTCTCCGACAGGATCGCGGTGCCGCCGTGCCGCACGAGCCGATCGACCGCGGCGCCGAGCGCCGGATTCGCGGAGATGCCGGAGTAGCCGTCCGAACCGCCGCACTGCAGACCGACGCATAGATGCGAAGCCGGCACCGGCACGCGCTGCACGCGGTTCGCGTCGGCGAGCATCTCGCGCACCATCGCGATACCGAGTTCGATCGTCTTGCGCGTACCGCCGCTGTCCTGGATCGTGAAGCTGCGCAGCTTCGTCGTGCTGGCGTCGAGACCGCCCGCGGCGAGCACGCCGTCGATCTGATTCGTCTCGCAGCCTAGCCCGACGAACAGCACCGACGCGAAGTTCGGATGCACCGCGTAACCGGCCAGCGTGCGACGCAGGATCGCAATGCCCTCGCCTTGCATGTCGATGCCGCAGCCGAGCCCGTGCGTCAAGGCGATCACGCCGTCGACGTTCGGATAGTCGGCGAGCGCGTCGGGACGCACGTCGCGCCGGAAATGATCGGCAATCGCGCGCGCGACCGTCGCCGAGCAGTTCACACTGGTCAGAATGCCGATGTAATTGCGCGTCGCGATGCGGCCGTCGTCGCGGCGAATGCCCATGAAATGCGCGGGTTCGTCGACGTAGACGGTCGGCTGCGCATCGACGCCGAACGCGTGCTCGCGCGCGAACTCCGACATGCCGAGATTGTGCGTGTGAACATGCTGGCCGCGCGCGATCGCCTCACGCGCGACGCCGATGATCTGGTTGTAGCGCTTGACCGGCTCGCCTTGCGCGATGTCGCGCGTCGCGATCTTGTGCCCCGGTGGAATCAGTCCGGCGACGACCAGTTGTTCCGCCTCGATGCGCGTGCCCGGCAACAACTGCCGGGTCGCGATGATGACGTCGTCGCCGGGATGCAGGCGGATGATCGCGGACGCGACGCTAGCTTGAGTCGACATGAAAAGCCTCGAAAACAGGGTTATCCGTATGCGTTGACACAGAATACGTCAGATCGTGGAGCGCGCGCCCTTCGGCAGATCGCGGCTTTCCGATTCCAGCGACAGCGGCTCGATGCGTCCCACGATGAAAAGATAGCTGAACGCGCCGAGAAAGCAGAAGCCGCCCGCGACGACGAGCGGGATCGTGAACGAGCCCTTCGTCATCGCGACCATCACGCCGGTGAACGTCGTGATCACGATCCCCGCCAGATTCGACGCAAAGTTCTGGATGCCGCCGATCGACGCGACATGGCGCGGTGTCGGCGCGACGTCGCAGGGCAGCGACCAGATGCTCGCCGCGGCGAACGCGAGGCTGCCATAGGCGATACCGAAGGACGCGAGCATCAGATACGTGTTCTCCGTGAACGCCGACAGCGTGATCACCGACGACACCAGCATGCCGCCGACCATGCAGGTCTTGCGCGCAGCCGTCAGGCTCCAGCCGCGCCGGAACAGCGCGTCGGACACATAGCCGCCGAGCCAGCCGCCCGGAATCGCGATCAGCGCCGGAATCATGCCGAGCGTGCCGAGCGATTTCAGCGAGAAGCCGCGCGTCTGCACGAGATAGCTCGGAAACCACGTAATGAAGAAGTAGATCACGAAGTTCAGGGAGAAGAAGCCGAGCATCATGCCCCACAGCGTGCGATGGCGAAACAGCGATGCCCACGTCACGTCGTCCTGGCCGCCGCCTCTCGCTCGAGCCGCCGGCGCAGCGTTGCGCGCGCTCTCCATCGCGTCCCGCACGGGATTCCGATAAATCACGAACCAGCCGACGATCCACACCGCGCCGAGCAAGCCGGTGAGGACAAAAGCGGCCTTCCAGCCGAGCGTGCCGATGATCAGCGCGACCACGGGAATCGACAGCGCGGAGCCGACCCGCGAGCCGCTATCGAAGATGCTCGTCGCGATCGCGCGCTCCTTTGGCGCGAACCATTGGCTGACGAGCTTCGTGCAGGACGGATACGCGCCCGCCTCGCCGACGCCGAGCAACAGGCGGCAGCCGAACATGCCCGCGACGCTGGTCGTGACCGCGGTGGCCGCGGTAAACACCGACCACCACCCGACCGCGAGCGGCAACGCGATGCGCGCGCCGACGCGATCGACGAACCAGCCGAACGGCATCTGCATCAACGCGTAGGTCCAGAAGAATCCGCTCAGGATGAAGCCCATCTCGGCGGGGCCGATGCCGAGCGCCTTTTCGATTTGCGGCGCGGCGACCGCGAGATTCGCGCGATCGATGTAGTTCACCGCGATCGCGAGAAAGCACAGAAAAATCACTACCCAACGCATCTTCTTCTTCATGAAACCGTCTCCTCCTGGGCTGGCATCTACTCTATTTGGATGAACCATGCGGCCTCGTGGCCGCCGGTGTGCTGCCGGGGTGTGCTGCCGGGGTCTGCTACAGATCTACTGCGGATTTGCGGCTCGCGTCGTTAGCCGTCGTGCGTGCACGCGGCAAGCGCCGCGCTTAGACGCGGTTGCTCGACACGCACGCCAAGCTCGCGCGCGAGTTCGATCACCGGCTTGAAACGCCGCTCTTTCTTTTGCTCGTGATTTCGCGCGATGTCGGCGAGCCGATGATCGAGGAACCGCCGGCATCGCGCGTTCGGCGAGCGCGAGCTGGCCGGGTTGTTCGCAAATGACTGTCTTCATCGTCATGGAGAAATTGATCGGGTATCGGGATGCGGAGCGACCAGCAGGGCTGCACGGCTGGCGTCTAAGTGGCGTCAATCCGGCCTTACCAATTTGCAAAAATAACGGCGCGTGCGATACTGGTCAAGCCAATTTACACGGAGTTGGGGAAATCCCGAACACTGTCAGCGCGCCGCCGAGGGCGCGCGGTTTGCGTGCCGGGCGCTTCGATCTACAATCGGCGCTCGCCTTATCGGGCTTGCACAAGCTACATCGCCGGGAATCGTTTCGTGACCGCCAAACCTGCCGACACTCGCCGTCTCTATCTTCAGATCGCCGAAAAATTGCGCGATCTGATCGCTCTGCCGGACTTCGCGCCGAACGGCCGCCTGCCGCCCGAGCGCGCGCTGGCGGAGACGCTCGGCGTGTCGCGGCCGTCGGTGCGTGAGGCGCTGGTCGCGCTGGAACTGGAAGGGCTCGTCGAGATTCGCATGGGCTCGGGCGTCTATCTGTGCGCGACGCCGTCCGCGCAGAATGATGCGTCGCTGTCGCAGGCCGAACTCGGCGATAGCCTGCTCGACATCCTCGGCGCGCGCTGCCTGATCGAAGGCTCGATCGTCGCGAGCGTCGCACCGTTCTGCAAACCGAAAGATCTGAAGATGCTGCGCGCCATCTACAACGAGATGGCGCGCGAAGTAAAGGCCGGCAGAATTCCGGTCGCGGCCGATCGCGCGTTCCATCTCGCGATCGCGCAAATGTCCGGCAATGAGGTGCTCGTGCGCACCGTCAGCTCGCTATTCGATGCGCGGCATAGTCCGCTGTCGGAAAAGCTGCGCGGCCACTTCGAGAACGAGACGACGTGGGGCGCCGTGCCCGAAGAACATCTCGTGATTCTCGAAGCGCTGGAGGCGCATGATGCGATTCAGGCGCAGGCGGCGATGCAGCGTCACTTGAAGCTGTCGTTGGAGCGGGTGATTGCGGGGGGACAGAAGACGCCTTAGGCGGTGGTGTGACTGTGAACCAGCGTCGGCGTTGTTCTGCTCTGCGGCTTCGAAGTGCCCTGTGATGCCGCCTGCGCCGCGCAGCCCACCCCAGCCTGCGCGAACGCTTCGGCGAGAAAGTCCACGCACACCTTCACCTTCGCCGACTGCGCAAGACGTTCGGAAAATACGGCCCACACGTTGGCGGGCTGCGTGAGCTCGGGCAGCACGCGCCGCAGCCTCCCTTCGTCGAGCAAGGGCTGCACGTCCCAGATCGAGCGCAGCACGATGCCGCGCGCTGCCAGCGCCCATTGCACCGCGGCCTCGCCGTGATTCGTCGAGAGCGGGCCCGTCACTTTCACCGCGACCGTCTTGCCGCCCGCATCGAGACGCCAGACGCCGAATGGGTGATCGCGCTCCTTGATCGCGAGGCACTCGTGCGCCTCCAGATCCGCGACGGTTCGCGGCTCGCCGCGCTGCGCGAGGTATGCCGGCGAGGCGCAAAGCACGCGATAGTTGGTTGCAAGGCGCCTTGCAATCAGGTGGCCAGCGATCTCGTCGCCGATGCGCACGTCCAGATCGAAGCCTTCGCCCGCCACGTCCACGACGCGATCGAACAGGTCGAGCCGCACACCCAGTTGCGGGTAGCGATCCGACAAGGCTGCCAGCGCCGGTGCGACGAACTTGCGGCCGAAGCCGAAGCTGCTCGACACGCGCAGCGTGCCGCGCGCAACGCGCCGCGTGCTGGAGACGTCTTCGACGAGCTGCTCCATGTCGTCGAGGATTTTCTCGGCCCACGCGAACACGCGCTCGCCCGCGGCCGTCATCGCCACGCGGCGCGTCGAGCGGTGCAGCAAACGCGTGCCGAGGCTCGCTTCGAGTATCCCCACGCGCTTGCTCACATACGCCGCCGAGGCGTCGAGCGCATCGGCGGCCGCGCTAAAGCTGGACTTGCGGGCGACCATGCAGAACACCCGCAGGTCGTCGAGCTCAGGGGAAGCAGGAAGTTTCATCAGAACGAGTGGCGCATGCCGATGCGCACGTCGGCTTGGGTGGTCGTCGAAGAAGGCGTGAAGCTGTAGCCGATCACCGCATCCACACCGTTCGACGCCTGCAGCCAGTCGCCCGAGATGTACACGTCCGTGCGCTTCGAAAGCAGGTAATGCAGACCCGCAGACAGCTGATTCCAGTGGTGGCCGTCGAAGTGCGTGTATTGATAGCCGCCCGCGAAACTTGCCGCCGGCGTGATCTGCCAGTTCGCACCGCCCTCGGCCACCAGCATGTGCTCGCTCTCGCCAAACGCCTTGATCTGCGTGTATGTGAAAGCACCCATCAGCGTGACCTTGTCGATGACATAGCTCGCGCCCACGCCGAAGGCACCCTGCCTGTCGACCGGAAAAGGCGTATTCGCATACAGCGACGTGACGGCGCCCGTGGCAGGATCGACGCTCACGGTCGGCCTGCCGAAGAACGTGCGCACGCCGATCATGTTGTACGGGTCGAACGCATAAATGCCCGACGGGTTGTTCAGCTGCGTATAGGCGGTGCCCATCGAGAACTGGCCGTGCTGATACTGCGCGCCGACGCTCCACGCGCTGCCCTTGTGAAAATCGCCAGGCGTATTGCTGAACGAGTACATGCCGCCGAACTGGAACCCGCCGTACGTGCTCGACATGAACTTCACGGCGTTCGGCAGATGGTCGCCGTTCATGCGGTCGAAGTCACCCTGGTTGATGGCGTAGCCGCTTGCCCACGCGGACGCGTTGTACTGGTAGACCATTTCCCGCGTCATGTCGAACTGATTGCCGAACGTGAGTGTGCCCCAGTCGTTCTGCAAACCCACGTAAGCGGCGCGACCAAAAAGCGAGCCGCCGTTCGAGATTTGCCCGTTACCCAGGTGAAAGCCGCTCTCCAGCTTGAACACGG
This sequence comes from Paraburkholderia sp. CI2, assembly GCF_014201055.1. Lineage (NCBI taxonomy): Bacteria > Pseudomonadati > Pseudomonadota > Betaproteobacteria > Burkholderiales > Burkholderiaceae > Paraburkholderia > Paraburkholderia sp. CI2. Next base: position 55,144 of record NZ_JACHDL010000012.1, on the reverse strand, counting down.
CCTTCATCCCGCCGCCCAGGTCTTCGGTACCCATCAGGCCCCAGCGGTTCGCGTAAGTCACGCCGTCGTCGAACTTGACCAGATGCGAGCCACCCGCGTTGGAGACGTAGGTGATGCCCGCATCAAGCACGCCGTAAAGCGTGACACTGCTTTGCGCGCGCGCGGCCACCGGGAGCAAGGCGAGTGCGAGCACCGCCGTAACGAATACGGTGGGCCGCAATTTCTTCGTCTGATTCATGTTGTAGTCGTTGTTGAGTCAGGATCAGTTCAGGCCACGGTCGGCTTCGCGCACGAGCTGGCGTTCTTTATCGATGTCGAGCGAGCGACAGGCCCACAGATAGACCAGTGCCGCGACGGGCAGGCCCACGAGCATCGCGATGTCGATGCCGCCCAGCGCATTCGCGACCGGTCCGGAATAGAGCTCTGTCTTGAAGAACGGGATCATCGCGGCAAAACCCACCCCGTATGCGGTCAGGCCGCGCCAGTTCCAGCGTCCGTAAATGCCGCGCGGGTTGAAGATCTCACGCACCGAGTAATGCGAGTGGCGCACGATGAAGAAATCGACGAGGTTGATCGCGGTCCATGGCGTGAACAGATAGCCGAGAATGCCGAGGAAGTCGCCGAACTTGCCCATGAAGTTGTCCGACGCCGAGAACGCGAGCGAGGTCGCAACGAGTGCCACCACGACGAGGCTCACGATGCGCTTGGTCGCGTTCGACTTGAGCGGCTTGAACGAGTCCGTGATGCTCAGCAGCGTGAGCGAGGCACCGTAGAAGTTCAGGCCCGTGATGGCGAGCAATCCGAGCAGCGAGAGCAGCAGCGTAACCGTACCGAATCCCGGGAAGATCATGTCGCCCGCGCGCTGGACCGCGTCGGAGATCTCGATCTGCGAGTTGAGCGCCGCGGCCGCCGTGCCCACCAGCATCATCCAGACGCCGCCAATGAGCGCGCCAAGGAAGGTCCACCAGAAGGTGGCGCGCACGCCGGTATTGGGCGGCAGATACCGCGAGTAGTCGGAAACGTAGATCGACCACGAGAGCTGATATGCCGCTGCCGAAAAAAGCTGCACGAGGAACGGCGTGGTCTTGAAGCCCGCGAGGCTCAGCTGGCCTGCGGGGAACGGCACCTTCAGGCACATGCCGATGCTGAAGATCGTGAGCGCGGCGAGCAGCGCAAGCGCGAGCCAACGTTGTGCCTTATGGATCAGGTCATAGCCGAACACCGCGAGCGCGACCGCGATCACCGTGAACACGATGTAGCTCAGATGCGGCTCGGTGCCCAGCAGGTGATGCGCGGTCTGTCCCGCCATCAGCTGGTTGAACGAGTTGTAGCCGATATAGGTGACGAGCGCGACCACCCACACGAGCAGCGCGCCCATGTAGCCGAACTGCGGGCGCGACTGGATCATCTGCGGCAGCCCGAGCTGCGGCCCCTGGCTTGAATGGAACGCCATGAAGAAGGTGCCCAGCACGTTGCCGAGCACGATGGCGATCGCACTCCACAGCAGGTTGCCGCCCATGCTGATGCCAATCGCACCGGCCGCGACGGTCGCGAGATTGGCGTCGCCCGTGAACCACACGGGCCATAGATGCCAGGCCTTGCCTTTGCGTTCGGCAAGCGGCACGTAGTCGATCGAGCGTGATTCGATTCGCGATTTTGCGCGCGAAGGTTCGTTGGCCAAGGTTTCGGCAATTGCCTCGTGGGACATGTCTCCTCCTGTTGTGGGGTGGCGAAAGCGGCCGCGAATGGCACGGTCCCGCCTTCCGCGCCGGTCCCAATACCTGGAGTTCCAGTTTCCTGACACGACGCGGTTATCTTTCAGTTAACTACAAACCATCAGTTAACGATGGTACCCACCCGGGAGTGTTTCGTCGCACTATCGCATCCTCCTATTGACGTCTACGCGGAAATCGATTTGGCTCGTCGAACGTCCATTTCCATTGATTCGTAACAGAAAGAATAGGCGTCTTGCATCGAACCCGCACGCGGCCTCCCGTTCAGTGCGGGATAACCCCGATCCTCCGCCGGACGGTTTTCTCCTATATTTTCGTTAACCCATAGTTTTATAGTAACTATCAGTTAATTCACACCAGTACGGCGGACCCCATGACCTACCTCCCGATCGAATTCCACAAAAAAACCGACCTCCCCAGATTGCCGGCCGACTTCTGCGCCAACCCCGAACTCGCCTGGACCATCCCGGCGAGCTACTACACCTCTGAATCGGTGTACGAGGCCGAAGAAAGAAGGATCTTCGAGAACACCTGGATCTGCGTCGCGCACCGCAGCGAACTGGCCGACGCGAACGCCTACGTGACCCGCGAAGTGGTGGGCGAGAGCATCCTGCTCGTGCGCGGCAAAGACAAGGTGCTGCGCGCCTTCTATAACGTCTGTCCGCACCGTGGCCACCAGCTGCTCGAAGGCAGCGGCAAGGCGAAGAACGTTATCACCTGCCCGTACCACGCCTGGGCGTTCAAGCTCGACGGCGCGCTCGCGCACGCCAACAACTGCGATCACGTGGAGTCGTTCGACAAGGAAAACTCGACGCTCGTGCCGGTACGCGTAGAGGAGTACGCGGGCTTCGTTTTCATCAACCTGAACCCGGACGCCGAGGGCGTGGAAGCGCAACTGCCGGGCCTCGAAGCCAGCCTTCGCAAGGCCTGCCCCGTGATCGACGACCTCAAGCTCGCCGCTCGCTTCGTGACCGAGACGCCGGCCAACTGGAAGTCGATCGTCGATAACTACCTCGAGTGCTACCACTGCGGCCCGGCGCACCCCGGCTTCTCGGATTCCGTGAAGATCGACCGGTACACGCACACGCTGCACGGCAACTGGACGCTGCAGTTCGGTCACGCGCAGTCGTCGGAGCGTTCGTTCAAGCTCGACCCGTCCGTGAAGGACCCGAGCTTCAGCGGTTACTGGGCGTGGCCCTGCACGATGTTCAACGTGCCGCCGGGCGGCGACTTCATGACGGTCATCTACGAATTTCCGATGAGCGCCGAAGTCACGCTGCAGCACTATGACATCTACTTCCTGAACGACGAGCCGACCGAAGAGCAGAAGAAGCTGATCGAGTGGTATCGCACCGTGTTCCGCCCGGAAGACCTGCGCCTCGTGGAGAGCGTGCAGAAAGGCCTGAAGTCGCGCGGCTATCGCGGCCAGGGACGCATCATGGTCGACAGTCGGCGCAGCGGCGTCAGCGAGCACGGCATTGCGCACTTCCACAACCTGCTTGCCCAGCAGTACCAGGACTAAGGGGCCACGCATGAATTCACTGCGACATCCCGGCCTGCTGCGTGAGCGGGCCTATATCGACGGCCAGTGGCGCCACGCCGACGACGGCGCCACGCTCGACGTCTACAACCCCTCCACGGGCGAGCTGATCGCGAACGTGCCGAACATGGGCGCCGCCGAAGCGCGCGCGGCCATCGCGGCCGCGCACCGCGCCTTCCCTGCGTGGCGCGCCACTACGGCCAAGGAGCGCGCGCGCCTTCTGCGCAACTGGTTCGAGCTCATCATGGCGAACCAGCAGGCGCTGGCCGAGATCATGACCCGCGAGCAAGGCAAGCCGCTCGGGGAGGCACGTGGCGAGATCGGCTACGCGGCCTCGTTCATCGAGTGGTTCGGCGAGCAGGCCAAGCGCATCGACGGCGATGTGATCCCGAGCCCGAACCCGGACCAGCGTCTGGTCGTGACGAAGGAGCCGGTGGGTGTGTGCGCCGCGATCACCCCGTGGAATTTTCCGGCCGCGATGATTACGCGCAAGGCCGGTCCCGCGCTGGCCGCCGGCTGCACGATCGTCATCAAGCCCGCCAACGAGACACCGCTCTCCGCGTTCGCGCTTGCGGCGCTGGCCGAGGAGGCCGGCATTCCCGCCGGCGTGATCAACATCGTCACGGGCAAGTCGCGCGAGATCGGCCTCGAGATGACTTCGAGCCCGCTCGTCAAGAAGCTCACGTTCACAGGCTCGACCGAAGTAGGCCGTCTGCTGATGCGTCAGTGCTCGGATACCGTCAAGAAAGTGTCGCTCGAACTCGGCGGCAACGCACCGTTCATCGTGTTCGACGACGCGGACCTCGACGCCGCGATCGAAGGCGCACTGCTTTCGAAGTATCGCAACGCGGGGCAAACCTGCGTCTGCGCGAACCGCTTCTATGTACACGATTCGGTGTACGACGAGTTCTGCCGGCGCTTTGCCGCGCGGGTGGCCGCCTTCAAGGTGGACGACGGTTTCGCCGAGGGCGTGAACATCGGACCGCTCATCACCGAAGCGGCGCGCAACAAGGTCGACAGCCTCGTGCGCGACGCCGTGGCGCAAGGCGCGCGCGCGGTCACGGGCGGTGCGCCGCACGAGCGCGGCGGCAACTTCTACGCACCCACCGTGCTCGCCGACGCGAAGCCCGGCATGGCGGTGCTCTCCGAGGAAATCTTCGGACCGGTCGCGCCCATCGTGCGTTTTTCGAGCGACGCCGAAGTCGTGCAGCTCGCGAACGATTCGATCTACGGGCTTGCCGCGTACTTCTACAGCCGCGACATCGGCCGCGTCTGGCGCGTGGCCGATCAGCTCGAATACGGCATCGTCGGCATCAACACGGGCCTGATCTCCAACGAAGTTGCACCGTTCGGCGGCGTCAAGCAGTCGGGCATCGGCCGCGAAGGCTCGAAGTACGGCATCGAGGATTACCTGTCGATCAAGTACCTCTGTATGGCGGGGGTTTCGCGTTAATCGACGCGCTCACCTTCGAGCGGATGCGGGCCGCGCCGCATCCGCTCCTTTTCTCCGGATTCAGAAGTCAAGGAAGTCAACATGAACGCCCGCGAATCGATCGCTGTCGACGTCGTCGCCGTCGAGCAACTCACTCCACTCATCAAGCGCTTCACGCTCGCACTGCCCGACGGCGCGCCACTGCCCGCCTTCAACGGCGGCGCCCATGTGCTGGTCTCCATGCAGGACGGCGAAGCGTGGCGCCACAACGCGTACTCGCTGCTGAGTTCGCCGCACGACACGCGCCGGTATCAGATCGCCGTGCGCCGCGAAGAGACCTCGCGCGGCGGGTCCGCCTTCATGCACGAACAGGTCGAAGCGGGCACACGCCTCGCTATCGGCTCGCCCGCCAACCTGTTCGAGCTTGCGAGCGGCGCGAAGCGGCATGTGTTCATCGCGGGCGGCATCGGCATCACGCCTTTTCTCGCGCAGCTCGCCGAGCATCGGCCTGAAGATCTCGAGCTCGAACTGCACTATGCATTCCGCAGTCCCGAGCACGGCGCATTCGTCGACGAACTGAAGGCTGGCCCGCACGCGGCCAACGTGCACTGCTATGTGGAAAGCGAGGGCCAGCGTCTCGACCTGCTCAAGCTCTTCAAGAGCCTGCCTACCGACGCGCATGTTTACGTGTGCGGCCCGCAGGGCTTGAACGACGCCGTCTACGCGAACGCCGCGCTGCTGGGATGGCCGAAGTCACAGCTGCACTCGGAGCAGTTCGCCGCTACCGACACCGGCGGCAAGGCGTTCACCGTGCTACTCGCGAAGTCGGGCATCGAGCTCGAAGTGGGCGAGGACGAGACCATCCTCAAGGCCATCGAGCGCGCGGGCGTGACGGTGGAGTCGCTGTGCCGCGAAGGCGTGTGCGGCACCTGCGAAGTGGCGATCCTCGAAGGCGAGGCCGATCATCGCGACCAGTATCTCGATGACGACGAAAAAGCCGCGCAGAAGACCATTCTGCTATGCGTGTCACGCTCGCGCACCCGACGCCTCGTGATCGACCTGTAGGCTGGCCTCCACGACGCGGACTCCCGCGAGAGCGCTGCAGCGCCTGACGGAACGGCCCTCCCGCCGATCCGTTAAACTAGCGAAAGATAGGCGCTCGCACGCATTGTCCCGGCCGCGCGCCCCATTCATCATCGGCGGCATAGGCCCCGGGCCCTTCTTTCGGGCCCGGGGCCTATGCCGCCCTTTTCGCCTGATCCGTTCGACCGCGCGATACGTCATAGAGGGAAATGGATGTCCGAGGATACGTTCGCGTTCCGTCTGAAAGTACTGCTCGAGCACAAGAAGCTGAGCTTGCAGCAAGTGGCCGACGCCGTCGGCATTTCACGACCCGCCGTGCACAAGTGGACCCGCGGCGGCGAGATCGATTATTCGAACCTGCGCCGCCTCGCGGCGTTCCTCGACGTGAACTGGGTCTGGCTCCGCTACGGCGACGAAGCCGTAAAGGACCTCGGCATCGCAGGCAATACGGAACTGCCCATGACCGACCTGCGCCGCCGCTACACCGCCGAGATCATGTCGAACGAAGCGCGCATGAAACAGGCGCAGGAGTCGGCCGGCATCGTGACGTGGGAATGGAATCTGGTTACCGACGAGCTCATCTATTCGAGCAATTGCGCGAAGCTTTATGGCCGCGAGATTCACACCAACGCCGAGTTCTGGGAGATCCTGCACCCCGAGGACGCGATCTGGCTGAACGAAGGGTCCCTGAAGGAACTCGTTGCGAGCACGGCGCCGCGCGTGTGGGACTTCCGCATCATTCTTCCCGACGGGCAGATCCGCTGGATCGAGTCACGCGTCGCCATGCTGCTGGACGATGCCGGGCGTCCCGTGCGTGTGGTGGGCACCACCATCGACGTCAGCGCGCGCAAGCAAGCGGAGCGCGCGTTGGAAAGCCGCCTGCAGTTGCTCAACGACGCTGCGCGCATCGCGGGTTTCGGTGCATGGCGCTGGCTGCGCGCGCAGGACGAATTGATCGTGTCGGACGAGTGGTGCCGCCTGTTCGGCGTCGATCCGGCCAGGGCGCCACGACATTTCGTCGAACTTTCGCAGCACATTCATTCCGACGACCGCGCGGCGCGCGAAGCGAGTGTGAATGACGCGCTCGCGCATCGCGCGGACTATCGCGTGCTGTATCGTGCGTTGTTGCCCGACGATACGTGGCGGCTGGTGGTGGAGCAAGGCTACGCGCGTGTCGCGCCGCACGGCGAGGATGTGTGGCTCACGGCACTGTGCCGCGCGGCGCAGCCCGCCGACATGACGGCGGCCGCGACCACGGGTGCGCAGCCGGCCGCCGAAGAAGCCGCGGCCACCGGAAGCGCGCCGTTCGGCATCGGCGCGCGCTAAATCCGGGCGATGAACGTTCGCTAAATCCGGGCGATGAACGTTCGCTAAATCCGGGCGATGAACGTTCGCTAAATCCGGGCGATGAACGTTCGCTGAATCCGGGTGACGAGCATTCGTCAAAGATAACGGGGTGTCCCGCAGGAACACCCCGCGCGCTTTGCGCTCAAAGCGCGGCGGCGACAGCCTTGCCGACGTCCGCCGTGTTCGCCGCGCCGCCCATGTCCGGGGTACGCGGCCCTTCCACCAGTACGTTCTCGATGGCCCGCATGATCGCGTCGTGCGCCGCCTTGTATTGCGCGTCGCCGTTGCCGAGGAAGTCGAGCATCATCGCACCCGACCAGATCATCGCGATCGGATTGGCAATCTTCTTCCCAAAGATGTCCGGAGCCGAACCGTGCACCGGCTCGAACAACGACGGGAACTTGCGCTCGGGGTTCAGGTTGGCCGAAGCCGCGAGACCGATCGTGCCCGTGCACGCGGGGCCGAGATCCGAAAGAATGTCGCCAAAGAGGTTCGACGCCACGACCACGTCGAAGCGATCCGGCTGCAGCACGAAGCGCGCACACAGGATGTCGATGTGCTGCTTGTCCCACTTCACGTCGGGGTACGCTTCGGCCATCGCAGCCACGCGCTCATCCCAGTACGGCATGCTGATCGAGATGCCGTTGGACTTCGTGGCCGCCGTAAGTTTCTTGCGTCCGCGCGTGTTCGCGAGCTCGAACGCGTACTGAAGGATGCGGTCCACGCCCTGGCGCGTGAACACCGACTCCTGGAGCACGAACTCGCGCTCCGTGCCTTCGAACATCTTGCCGCCCACGGCGCTGTACTCGCCTTCGGTGTTCTCGCGCACGACGAAAAAGTCGATATCCCCGGGCTTGCGATTCGCGAGCGGGCACGGCACGCCGGGCAACAGACGTACCGGCCGCAGGTTCACGTACTGATCGAACTCGCGGCGGAACTTCAGCAGCGAACCCCACAGCGAAATGTGATCGGGCACCTTGTCGGGCCAGCCCACCGCTCCGAAATAGATCGCGTCGAACTCCTTGAGCGTGGCGAACCAGTCGTCCGGCATCATCTTGCCGTGCTCCAGGTAGTAGTCACAGCTCGCCCAGTCGAAATGCGTAAATTCCAGCTTCAGATCGAACTTCGCGGCTGCCGCCTCCATCACACGCACGCCCTCCGGCATCACTTCCTGGCCGATGCCGTCGCCGGGAATCGCGGCGATTCTGAATGTCTTGCTCATGTCTCGTTCTCCGTTGCACGGCGCGCCTCAATGGGTGCGCGCTCGATGAGTGCAAGCATGCCTCAAAGGGCGCCGGAAATTAGCCGCTGTAGCGTTGAGACATTGAACACGATGCGTGAATAATCGTCCGCGAGGCCGGGCCTCCATCGCTACGAGGTCTTTGCCCGCCTGATTCGACCTGAACGAACCGTCGGATCGAACTTATCCGTCCGCGCAATGCGTGGACGGCCACATCGGCACTACGCGTCGCCCTCAAACGTCGGTATAAACCTGCATCGCAATCCGCTTGCTCTGCGGCTCACCCTCCGAGATCCGGATCAGCTCGCAAGCACGGCTCTCCGGCTGCGCCATGACTGGCGTCCACACCCAGTAGTGATTGCCCGGCAAGCCATTGACCGCCACCACGCGGTGATTGCCCGCGGCATCGATCGCATGGATCGTCACGCGGCTGATCAAGCCGCCCTTGAGCGCGCGCATATCGTCGACCGCTTCGCTGACCGCGCGCTCGACGCTCATGCCCATTTTCATGTAGAGCACCACCGCGCGCGCCGTGCCGGCGCGGATCGTCATCTCGCCCGCGCCCGTGCAGGCGCAGGCGCCGTAACGGCTATCGGCATAGGAGCCCGCGCCGATCACGGGGCTGTCGCCGAGACGGCCCGGATATTTCCAGCCCCATCCCGATGTACTCGTGCCGCTCACGACATTGCGGGCGCTGTCGAGCGCAAGAAAAACGGTCGTGTCCTTGCCGATCTCCGGATCGACCGCGTCGTGGCAATAGCGTTCGAGCGGCACGTTCGGCCACGCGGCCCTGTCGGTCGCGCTGACTTCGCCGTCGAACCAGCGCGCGTATGCTTTGCGCGAATGTTCGGCGAGCAGCTCGCAGCGCTCCGCACCCGTTTCGGCCGCATAGCGCGCGGCGCCCTCGCCGATCAGCAGCTCGTGCGGCAGCCGCTCCATCACGGCACGCGCGACGCTGACCGGATGCCTGAACCCCTTCAGGCCGCCGACCGCGCCGGTCCGCAGCGTCGAGCCATCCATCACCGACGCATCGAGCTCGACTTCGCCGAGCAGATTCGGCCAGCCGCCACGCCCGACCGTGCGCACCTCTTCGTCATCTTCGACGAGCCGGATGCCAGCCTCGACCGCGTCGAGACCGACACGGCCATTGCGCAGCAGCTCCGCGGCCAAGCCGATGCCGGATTTACCTTCGTTGTTGGTCAGAATGATCATGTGTTCAGGTCTTGCAGCCAGAATAATGCGGAGCCTCAGCGCCAGAATCAAAGTCCAGCGCGGAAATCCTTGTTCCAGAAGTCGAGCATTTCCGTCTTGTGTTTCATCAGCATCGCGAAGTCGACCGGCACGATCCGCTCCAGCTCCTTGCCCGAGAAGCCCACCGCCTGTTGCAACGACGGCGGCAGGTTCGCGTTCGCGATCGTCGGCGCGTAGCCCATCGATTCGGCGAACGCGCGCTGGGAACGCGGATCGAGCATCGCATTCAGATAGGGAAACGCGCAGGCGGACGATTTACTGCCCGCGGTGACCGCGGCCTCGAACGTGGCCGGTAATGCGCCCTCCTTCGGGAACACGTAGTCGACCGCGAGGCCCGCCTTTTTCCACTGCAGCGTGCGCGCCTTCCACGTGACGGTCACGACGATCTCGCCGCTCTTGAGCGCCGACGCCAGTGCATCGACCGACGGATACACTCGCGGCGATGCCTCGCGCAGCGCGCGCAAATACTTCTGCCCGAGCGCGAGATCGCCCGCTTGCCCACCCGATGCAAGCGCGCCCGCGAGCGTCAGATAGTCATACTGATCATCGACCAGGCCGATTTTGCCCTTGAATTGAGGGTCCAGCAGCGCGGCGAGACCGTCCGGGCGCGTGCGCACCCTGTCGGTATCGTAGACGAGCACGAGCGCGCTGAAGATGTGCGGGACCGCGTAGCTGCGACGAAATTGCGGAATCACGTTGGCAAGGTTCGGCAGCAGCGCGTCATCGAGTTTCGCGGTCGTGCCTTCGGAGTACATCTGGAACATGTCGTTATCGCGCAGCAGCGCGACATCCAACGTGCTGCGCCGGCCGTGTGCTTCGGCGCGCATCGTGGTCTGCCGCGCGAGCGCACTGCCGACCGCATAGGTGATCGCATCACCGGTAGGCGTCACCAGCGAATCGATGTTCTGTTGCAGCAGGCGTTGATAGTCGCCTCCCCACGTGCCGACCACCACCTGACCGGAACACGCACCGGCCGCATTGGCTTTCAACGCGAACGGACCCAGCGCGGAGGCGGCGACGAGCGTCCCCGTCGATCGAAGAAAACGGCGGCGTGGCTGGTTGATGTGATTCATACACTCGCTCCAGGAGAAATGCGTTTTCGAAAAGAAGCCGCAAAGGACGACGCCGGGCCTCAGTGGCCCGATCGGTGTTTCATCGGATAGGTTCGGAACGCCGCTGCCGCCGCGAAGCGGCAATCGGTCAGCTCGCTGCCGTCAAACGCGTATTCACGGCCGCCAGCACTTCTTCGAGCGTCTCCTCCATCACCTTCGACAATTCGTCGAGATGCGGAGCCGGCGCGGCGCCATGCGGCGTGATCTTCAGCGTATAGAAAGGCATTGCGTGCTCGAAGCGGCGCAAGATCAGATTCGAGTCGAGAAAGTCGTACGCCGACACCGGATGCAGCAAACCAATGCCGAGGCCTTCCTTGACCATCGTCGCGATGTTGACCGAATACGGCGCGGTCGCCACCACCTGCGATTGCAGCTGACCGGTCGCGAACACCTGATCCATGCCCCAGCGCACGAGGTCCGGCAGATCGTACGACACGATCGGCTGATTCCGCAGATCCGCCACCTTGATGACCTTGCGCTTGCCCAGCGGATGACCGGCCGGCAACGCGCAGATCGCGTCGAGCTGCGCGAAGGCGGTCGAATCGGTGCCGGTCACGTCGACCGTATTCGTGACGAGACCGAGCGCGAGTTGACGCGACACCACCTGATCGCGAATCAGCGACGATGCCCCGGTCGTCAACGCAATCTGCACGGCCGGATGCCGGCGATGAAAGTTCGCCACGACGCGCGCAAAGTAGCCGAGCCCGAACGATACGACCGAGCCCACGCGAATCACCGCGGTCGACGGATTGCGCAAGCTCAGCGCGAACTCGCGGATGTTGTCCAGGCCGGCATAGCGCCGCTCGACTTCCTCGAACAGCGCCAGGGCTTCGACGGTCGGTTCGAGCCGGCCGCGGCTGCGATCGAACAGCGTGAGACTGGTCGAGCGCTCCAGATCGGTAATCAGGCGGCTGATGCCCGACTGCGAAGTGCCGATGACCTGCGCGGCGCGGGTCGTCGTGCGCGTGAGCATCAGCGCCCTGAATGCGTCGATGTGCCGAAAGTCCATCCGTTCTCTCCGGATTGCATGGGCCGCCGGCGCTTCCCGCTGTCAACCTCGCTCGCAAGGGAGCGCTGCGCATGTCACGCCGGCAAATCAAAGGCATGGATTCTACCGCCCTTCATCACGACCGGAATGCGCTCGCCCTGCCCCAGCAGACAGTCGAGCGACGCAAGCGGATTGCCGTCGACGACGAGCATGTCGGCGTGCGCGCCTGCCGTGATCTGCCCGAGCTGCCCGACCTGGCCGAGCACCTGCGCGCCGACCACCGTTGCGCTACGCAGGATCTCGAGCGGCGTCAGCACTTCGCTGCGCAAGCGGAATTCATCGCTTTGCAGACGCTGCGATTCGCCGAGCAGATCGCTACCGAAGCCCATCGGCACGCCCGCCGCGCGGAAGATTTCGAGCGAACGCAGGCCCGCCTGGCGCACGCTCCCGATCTTCGCGACGCTGTCGGCGGGCAGGCCGAGCGCTTCGCCTTCGTTCGCGAGCGCGTCGTAGGTGACGAGCGTCGGCACCGCGAACGCACCGTGCTCGGCCATCACCCGCGCAGCCGCTTCGTCGACCAGATTGCCGTGCTCGATCGTGCGAACGCCGCAGCGTACCGCGCGCGCGATCGCCTCGGCCGTGTACGCATGCGCGAGCACGTAGGTGCCGCGCGCCCGCGCCTCGTGGACGATCGCCCTGATCTCGTCTTCCGAATAGCCCCATGCGCCGACCGGATCGGTGGGCGAGGCGACGCCGCCCGAGGCCATGATCTTGATCTGGTCGGCACCCATCTGCAGCTCTTCACGCACCGCGCGACGCACGGCATCGACGCCGTCGGCGACACGCGATATCGCGCCGACCCGCGCGCAACACGCGCATGGGCTATCGGTGCCGATGTAGTCGCTGCGGCCGCGCATGTCGCCGTGTCCGCCGGTCTGGCTGATCGCGCGGCCCGATACGAACAGGCGCGGACCTTCGGCGAGCCCCTGTTCCAACGCCTGTTTGAGCGCGAAGCCCGCGCCGCCCGCATCGCGCACTGTCGTGAAGCCACGCCGAAGCATGCCTTGCAACAACGGCAACGACTTCAGCGTGACCAGCACGTTCGGCAAGTTCACCTGTGCCGCGAGATTGAGCTGCGTCGCATGCACGTGCACGTGCAAATCGATCAGGCCAGGCATCAGCGTCTTGCCGCGCAGGTCGATTTCGCGTGCGGACGCGCTGCGGATCGGCCGGTCCGAGACCTCCTTGATGCGTCCGTTTTCCACCAGCACCGCGTGGTCCTCACGCAATTCGCCGGCAGCCGGATCGAGCAGCGCGCAGTGCGAGAACAGAATCGACTCCATCAGGTCTCCTCCCGGTACAAGATCCGGGTCATCTCCAACGTTGAAGGGTGTCGCGCGCTGCGCGACTCAATCGATGGTCGCGTGCGCAAGCGTGCGCGGGGTCTTCGTGAGCAGCTCCGGCGTCGGGCCGGTCACGACCGAATCGTCGAGCCGGAAACCGCCGAGGCCGTACACATAGATGCCGGGCTCCGCCGAGTACACCTCGTTGTCCAGCAGCGCGCGGTGATTGAACGCCATGTCGTCCGGATACTCGTGACCGATGATGCCCATGCCATGCCCCGTGCGATGACGGATGTACTTCGCGCAGCCGGCCTGCTCGATCACCGCCTGCGCGGCCGCGTCGATACCCGAAACCGGCTGACCCGTGACGGTCGCCGCGACGGCCGCCTCGTTGGCCGCGCGCGCGACCTCATGAAAACGCGCCTGCTCGGCGCCCGGTTTGCCGCAGAACCAGGTGCGCTCGTTCTCGATCACGAGACCGTTCAAACGCGGAATCACGATATTGACGAGACCGTCGCCCGCCTTGATCTGGGCGCCGCACGACGCACCGTCGCCGTGCGGCGACGCCGATGCCGGTCCCGACAAGGTCCAGCAACGCATCACTTCGAGGTTCTCGCCAGGAAAGCGGCGCGCGCCTTCGGTCACCATCAGGGCGGCCATCTGATAGTCGAGTTCCTGAACGAGCCGTCCGGGGCGAATGTTCTCGCGATAGCGGTCCTGCACCCAATCGGCGAGGCTTGCGGCGGCCCGCATGATGGCAATCTCCTCCCGGTGCTTGACCCAGCGCAACGAGCGCAGCTCGGCGAGCATCGGCAGGAACTTCGCGTCCGGCAGCAGCGCCGCCGCGCGGCCGAGCGGACCGCCGGCGGCTTCGACGCCGATTCGCGATGCGCCAAGCCCGGCGGCACGCAAACGCGCGGCGATCAGTTCCGGGACTTCCGCGAGTAGCGGCTGCCGCTCGACCACGCGCGGATGCTCGGAGTAGAACGAGATATCGTCGAGCCACAGATGTCCGCGCTCGCGCGCCATCATCACGTGATGCGTCGACAGCTCGTTCATGATCGCGAACGGCTCGCCCGACAGCGGCACGCACACGGCGATCGGCCGCTCCCAGGTCTGCACGTCGACGTGGAAATTGGTCGCCCACTGGAAGAAGTCGGCGGACGTGAAGATCAGCGCATCGACTCGCTGGCGTTCCATCAGTTTTTGCATCAGGTCGTGACGGTAAGCGCGAGTCTTGTCGGTGAGGATTGGCATCTGTCGTTCCTTCAGGAAGAAGAATTAAGGAGAGGCGCATCCCACCCACCAGCCCGCGGCGCGCCCTGCCAGTTCAGGTCATCATCGTCTTCGCGTAGCGCCGCTGGATGATCCAGTGCGACAACAGCGCCAGCGCAAACGTGACGACCATCGATACGATCGACAGCACGGCCCCGAACGGCCAGTTGTTCGCCTTGGCGATCTGGTCGTAGATTGCCGGCGTCATCATCGTGATGCCGGTGCCGCCGAGCAGAACCGGTGTCGCGTACGCGTTCATGCACAGAATGAACACGAGCATCGTGCCGGCCGCGACGCCGGGCGCCGCGATCGGCAGCACGACGCGCGCGAGCGTCTGAGCGAAGCTCGCGCCGAGATTGCGCGCGGCTTCCTCGATCGAGAAATCGAGGCCTTCGAGCACGCTCTGCAAGGTCAGGATCATGTACGGCAGAACCACGGCGGTGGTGCCGGCCACCACCGCGAACGGCGTATACAGCAGCCGCACCGGTTGATCGACGAGGCCGAGCGCCATCAGCATCGCATTGATGAAACCCGCGTTGCCGAGCATGACCATCCAACCCGCCGCGCGCACGACGTTGCCGACCAGCAGCGGAAACACCAGCAGCATCACCAGCTGACTCTTGAAGCGGCTCTGCGTTTTAGCAAGCACATAGGCGACCGGAAAACCGAGTACGAGCGACAGCGCCGTGCACAGCGCGGCCACCTTGATCGTGGTCCACAGCACCGCGTGGTAGTACGGATCGGTCAGAAACTGGACGTAGTTCTCGAGCGTGAACGCCGCCTGCATCATCTGGACCGAGTCGAAATGATTGAAGCTGTAGCGCACCAGTTGCACGCCCGGCAGCACGATCACGAATAGCACGACCAGCACGGCGGGCGCAGCGAGCAGGCCCCCGGCGAAGTCGCGGCGCCGCGGCGCGGCGTTCAGTGCGCTCGTCGTCATGGTTCAAAGTCCCGGCTTGAATTCCTTGTTCCAGAAGTCGAGCAGCGCCGGTTTTTCCGCAGTGAAACGCGCGTAGTCGACTTTCACGAGGCGATCGAGCTCGGCATTCGTGAAGCCGACGCTCTGTTGCAGCGTCGGCGGCAAGGCCGCATCGGTGACGGTCGGCGCATAGCCCATCGTCTCGGCGAAGCCGACCTGCGCGCGCGGATCGAGCATCGCGTTCAGATAGTTGAAGCCGCACGCACGCGTCGGCGCGTTCTTCGGCACGGCGGCCTCGAACGTGACCGGCACGCCGCCCTCTTTCGGGAACGCGTAGTCGACCGGCACGCCGCCTTTCTTCCACTGCAGCGCGCGCGCTTTCCACATGCAGGTCATCCAGATTTCGCCGCTTTTCAGCGCCGCCGCGACCGTTTCGTTCGACGGATAGACCTTCGGCTGCTGCTTGCGCACCTCGCGCAGAAACTGGATGCCGGCCGCCGTGTCGCCATTGTGCTGGCCCGCCGCGAGCGAAGACTGCAGCACGTTGAAGTTGTACAGAATGTCGGAAAAACCCACCCGTCCCTTCAATTTCGGATCGAGCGCGACCGCGAGCGAATCGGGCTTCGCCTGAAACTTCTCCGGGTTGTAGACGATCACCATCGCACTGAAGATGTGCGGAATCGAATACGGGCGGCGCAGCGCTTCGATCGTGCGCGCCGAGTTCGGCACCAGTTTCGTGTCGAGCGGTTCGAGCACCCCAGAACGGTTGACGTCGAACATGTCGATGTCGGCGAGACAGGCGACGTCGAGCGAACCGTGACGCGACATCTTCTCCGCGCGCAGCTTCGTCATGCGGCCGATCTGATCCGCCGAGTCGTACGTGACGCGACCGCCAGCGGCCTCGATGATCGGCTTGCCGATGTTCTGTTCGAGCAGGTTCAGATAATCGCCGCCCCACGTGCCGACGACGACGTTGGGGCAAGCGTCGGCCGCCAGCGCCGTACGCGGATCGAAACCGAGCGACGGAGCGACGAGCAGACCGGAAGCAGCTTTCAGAAACGTGCGGCGCGTGATGGGATAGCTCATTTTATGGTCCTTCAGGCGGAAAAAAGCAGGCAGTCTTCGGTTCTGAAGCACGCGTGCAGCGTGTCGCCCGGCGACCATGCGCCGGCACCGGCGTGCGCGGTGTTCGGCACGAGCGCGACGAGGCTCTGGCCGCGCTCGCTCGTGAGGCGCAATTCGACGGTCGCGCCGAGATAGATCCGGTCGGCCAGCCGGACCGGGATCGACACTTCGCTGTGCTCGGGCGCCGCGGCGAGACGCAGGCGCTCGGGTCGGATGCCGAGCGTGTTGGCATTGCGCGCGGCCGCGTTGACCGTGATCTTTTCGCCGTTCGCGGTGATGAACTGGCCGTTGTCGACGTGGCCCGCGAGGAAATTCATGCGGCCCAGGAAGCTCGCGACGAACGGATTGGCGGGCCGCTCGTACAACGCGTCCGCGCTGCCGATCTGCTGCACGCGTCCGTCGTGCATGACGGCCACGCGGTCCGCCATCGCAAGTGCTTCCTCCTGATCGTGCGTGACGAAGATCGTCGTGAGACCGAGACGCTGCTGGAGCGCGCGAATTTCTTCTCGAACCTCGACGCGCAGCTTCGCGTCGAGATTCGACAACGGCTCGTCGAGCAGAAATACGTCGGGCCGGATCGCGAGGGCGCGCGCAATCGCGACGCGCTGCTGCTGGCCGCCGGACAACTGCCGGGGATAGCGTTCGGCGAGCGAGCTCAGCCGCACCATGTCGAGCGCCTCGCGAATGCGCGTGTCGCGCTCCGCCTTCGGTACACGCCGCATTTCCAGACCGAACGCGACGTTCTGCGCGACGGTCATGTGCGGAAACAACGCATAGCGCTGAAACACCATGCCGGTATTGCGCTTGTCGGGTGCGAGCCGCGTGACCTCGGTGTTGCCGATCCAGATTTCGCCGTCGCTCGGCTCGACGAAGCCCGCGACCATGCGCAGCGTCGTCGTCTTGCCGCAGCCGCTCGGGCCGAGGAACGCGACCAGCTCGCCCTCGGCGATATCGAACGACACGTCGGCGACCGCGGTCGTCGCACCGTACTGCTTGCGCAGATTGCGCAGGGATACCTGAGCCATGATCAGATCACCTTGCCGAGCTTCACGAAACGATCGGTGATCAGCATCACGATGCCAAGCAGCACGATCTGCGCGGCCGATACCGCCGCAATGGTTGGGTCGAGATTGAATTCGAGGTACTGCATGATTGCGATCGGCAACGTCGTCTTGCCGGGGCCGACGAGCGGCAAGGTCATCTCGAGGTTCTCGAACGAGACGATGAAGCCGAACAGCGTGGACGCGACGATCGCCGGCCGCAGCATCGGCAGCGTGACGCGCCACAGCGTGCGCCACGCACCGGCGCCGAGATTGCGCGCCGCCTCCTCGACGGTGGTGTCGAGCTGGCCCAGGCTCGCGGTGACGAGCCGGATCGTCCATGGGATCGTCAGGCAGATATGCGCGAGCAGCAGGCCGCCGAATGTGCCGACGATGTCGGTGTCGAGCACATTCTCGGCGCGCAGGTAGAACAGATAGGTCGCAATGCCGGCGACGATACCAGGCACGACTAGTGGCAGCAGCAGCGTGTTGCTGACGAGGCGACGCCCAGCAAACCGGTAGCGCGCAAGCGCGAGCGAGGCGGCGACACCGAGCACCACGCCGCCGATCGCGGCGCCGACCGCGAGCTTCAGCGACAGCACGAAACCATGCGCGAACGCGTCGTTACGCCATGCGTTGACGTACCACGACAGCGTGTAGCCGGACGGCGGGAACGTGATGATCGCGTCCTTGAAGAAGCTCAGCCAGATCACGAAGATCAGCGGGCTCAGCATGAACAGATAGATGAGCGCGACGCCCGCCCTGACGAACCATTTCGCCGGGGACAGACGTGGGTGGGACAAAGCGCGCGCGGAAACGATGCTGCTACCGTCGATCGGAACCTGCGTCACCGCGCTTTCTCCTTGGTCGGGATTACACGTTGGGGTGTGTCCGGCGGAGTGGCGACGTCAGGCCACCCCCGCTTCGCCTCGGCTGGTCACAATGTAAATTTGCATAGCCTGACGAACTGCGATTCACAGTAGCATGAATAAAAAAAGGAGCAAAGCGGGTTCTGGCTAGACGCGCGCTGGGGTTTACGCGGGCGCCGGTCGCCCAGGGGAAAGGTGTTTGCGCAGGAATGGCAAACGTGTTGACCGTCGAGGTGGCTTGTATCAGCGCGCCACCGCTGCCCGTGCCCTGCCCGACTTTACGCGCCAGTTCGCGAGCGCGCCGAGCGCCATCAGCACGCTGGTGCCGAGAAACACCGCGCGCATGCCGACGTGTCCGCCGACGAAACCGCCCAGCAACGGGCCGGCCACCTGCCCCGCGTATTGCGACGACACCGAGTACCCAAGGATCGCGCCCGTCACGCTCGCCGGCACGTTATGGCGGATCACGCTCGCGATGCACGGCAACAGGCCGCCCAGTGCCATCCCCATCAGGAAACGCAGCACGATCAGCTGCCAGCTCGCGCTGACGAACGCCTGCGGAACGAGCAACACCGCCGATACGGCGAGGCAGCCGACGATCACATTCCAGTGCCCGGCGCGATCGGCGAACTTGCCGAGACGCGACGACGAGATCACGCTGCCGAGCGCCGCGCCCGACATCACGAAGCCCGCGACCATCGTCACGCTTTGAGGCTTCGTGAGCTGGGCGACGTAGACGGTGATGATCGGCTCGATCGACATATTCGCGACCATCAGCAGCAGACCCGTGGCAAGCATCGCGATGGCCGGCCGCTTGTCGTCCACCGAGGCCCACGCGCCCTGCTTCGGCGCGCTGTCCGCGCGCTTGCGAACCGGCATTTCGCGAATCAGAAACGCCGTCGCGAGAAAGGCGACGAAGATCGCCGCGCCCGAGGCCCAAAAGGTCGCGCGGATGCCGATCAACGGCGGCAGGAAGCCGCCGATCAGCGGGCCGACCAGATTGCCCGCCATGATCCCCGACGACAGCACGCCGAGCGCCCAGCCCGAACGCGCCTTCGGCGTCTGCGTCGCGACGAGGATCATCGAGCCCGACGCATAGCCGCCGAGCAATCCGGCGAGCAGCCGCAACGCGACCAGCTGCCACGCCGAGTGCGCCATGCCGATCAGCGACATCGCGACCGCCATGCCGAGGCTCGAGCGGATCAGCATCAGCTTGCGGCCGTAGAGGTCCGCGAGCTTGCCCCACAGGGGCGCGACGAGCGCGGCGCTGAAGAAGGTCGCGCCGAACGCGGCGCCGGACCACTGCACGATCGCCGCATGATCCTTTACGCCGAGCTGCTCGACATAGAGCGGCAGGAACGGCAGCAGCAGCGTCATCGCGACGATGGTCGTAAACGAGCCGAACACGCACACGCACAGATTGCGCTGCCAATGCGCGGCGGCTTCATCGCCGGCCGGCGGGGCGGCCTTGGCTATCGCCGTGGCCTGCGCCTGCGGCGGCACCGGTTCGGCCGATGGTACGTCGAGCTTGCGATTCATCTTCGAGGCTTTCCAGGGTGACGAGGGTCTGTTCGAGCTATCCAAAGCATCGTAACGGGCTGCGCCGCCGCCAGGCAGTCAACCCATCATCCTGGTATCGCGACTACCTCTTCGGAACGCGCGGGCCTGGCTGCGCGCCTCGTTTGCAACTAGTGGCCCGCGGGCGACGTGCTATGCGACGTCTGCGGCGCGGCCGCCGCCGATGCCGCCGCATCCGACACCCCCACCGCACCGCCAGGCAGATCGGCCGGCCGCGTCGAACTCACCGCATCCGGATAGAGCTGCATCAGCACGCGCAGCACGCCATTGGTCCAGCCAAAGCCGTCCTGCAGCGGGTACTCGCCGCCCCCCGCCGACTTGCCGCTCGCGTCGACGTCGTACTTCTCGACCAGCTTGCCGGTGCGCTGGTAGTACGCGACGTCGGTGCGGATCCAGCGCGTCGCGATATCGCGCGCGAGTTCCGGCTCGCTATAGCGGCGCAGCCCGATCACCGCGAGGTACTGCAGCGGCGCCCAGCCGTTCGGCTCGTCCCACTGCTGGCCGGTGTTGGTCCGCGTCGTCGCGAGACCGCCCGGACGCAGCAGATCGCGCCGGATCGTCTGCGCCACTTCGCGCGCGTCGTTGCGTGTCGCGACGCCGGCGTAAAGTGGGTACACCGTCGCGGCAGTAAGCCGGTGCGTGAGCGTGCGGTGCACGAAGTCGTAGTCGCCGAAAGCGTGCAGTTGCGGATCCCACAGCACCCGGCGGATCGCATCGGCGCGCACCCGGGCGCGTAGTTCGAGGTTCTCGGCGTGGCCTGCATCGCCGGTCACACGGTAGGCTTTCGCGAGCGTGCGTTCGAGGTCCACCATCAGGCAGTTCAGGTCCACTGGCACTAGCGAGGTCACGTCGATGCTCGCGAGCGTCCTGCCGTCGGCGAACCAGCGCGAGCTGAAGTCCCAGCCGGTTTCGCCGCCCGCGCGCAGGTTGCGCCACAAATCCTGCGCATCGCGTTGCGGCATCCGCTGCGCCGTCATCACATCCTCGCGGTACGACTCGTCGCGCGGCGCCGCGCGCTCGTCCCAGTAGCGATTGAGCAGCGTACCGTCGGCGAGGCGCACGAGATGGTGGGCCGCGTTGCCCGGCGCGAGATGGTCGCTGCCGGCCATCCAGTACGCGTATTCACGGCGCAGCTCGGGCAGATAGCGGGCGTAGACCTGATCGCCCTCCTTGCGCGCGACGAGCTGCACCATCTGCGCGAAGAACGGCGGCTGCGAACGGCTCAGGTAATACGTGCGATTGCCGTTGGGGATGTGGCCATAGCGGTCGATCAAGGTCGAGAAATTGTTCAGCTCGTCGTCGACGAGCGCGTGCTGGCCGCTCGCGTCGAGCCCCAGCAGGATGAAGTACGAGTCCCAGTAGTAGATCTCGTCGAAGCGGTCGCCCGGCACGATGTACGGCGACGGCAGCGGCAACAGCGACGAGTACGGGCTCGCGCTCGCATCCGGTTCGCGGCGCAGCACGCTCCACAGCGTATCGATGTGCGCGGTGACGCTCTCGTCAGGATCGGACGCGTAGCGCTTCGGCGCGCGCGGGGGCAGCGTGAAGCGCTGTTCGACAAATTGTTTCAGGTCGAAGCGCGGCTGAGCACGCTGGCTGTCGTAGTCGGCGATGACCTGGGTCGGCGGCTCGCCTGGCGACATATCGGCGAACGTCTTGCTGTCCGGGTAAAGATGCGCGAGTTCGACGTCGCGATACAGCTCGCCGTACAGCTCGGACGGCGGCGTCGGCACGACCGGCGACGGCTGCGCGTGATTTGTGTTTTCGACGTGCCGGTCCGCTGCGCTGCTGGCGGCATTCGCGGCGGCGGCCGATGCGGGCAGCGTAACGGCCGGCACGGCCGGCTGGGTCTGCGCGACCGTCGGCGCGGATTGCGCAATGACGCTGGTGCTTGCGGCGAGCGCCAGCGCGGCGGCCACGTTGGCTACAACGCGGTGGTATGGCCGCTCGCGGGAACACCAAACGGGAAGATCGTAACGAAATGGCATCGGCGGACCCGTTGAGGACGACGCGGTGACGTCGACGTAGGCGGCCCGCCGCGCGCGCCGATGACATGCTGCACGCTGCCGCGGGGCTTCGAGACGGTCTCGCCAGCAAGCGCGGAGCCCGCTTCGCAAAACGATGTCGCGCGCCAGCGTTTCTCACCAAACTGCGCTCAAGGCATGAGCCTTCATCAGGCCGTGCATCCCGCCGTGCGCGCTGCCATTCAGAATCCAGCGCGGCCCGGTCCGGCGCCGGCTTGCGGCCCGCTCATTTTAAGCGGAAACCCAGCTTAGCCTCCGGTCCGGAATCCTAGTGACGCCGCCTTCGCGCGCAGATCCGCGAAGCGGTCCGCCGTCGGGTTGATCGCCAGCTTTTGCGACTGATCGATCGCCGCTACGGAGCTTGAGGGCGAAGGTGCCGCCGCCCCCAGACAGATCCCGCCGAACGGCCCTTGGGCGACCGTGAACGCGGGAGCGTCGGTGCGCGGCGCGTCGTCGAGATCGAGCGCGTAGGCAAGATTGAACGTCGCCGGATCGCTGCCGCGCACGCCAAGCGGCTGTAAGTCGAAGCGCCATTGCAGCAGCGCGTGAATCGAGCTGGGGTCGAACGGATAGCGCGTGATCGAGTTCGCGCGCACGCGCGGGCCAAGCAGCGCGAGCGGCACGCGAAAGCCGAGCTTGCCGTCGTTGCCGAGTGTGAGCTCGCCGTTGCTGATCGGCCTGGTGGGCGGCACCACGTGCTCGAGAAAGCCGCCCCATTCGTCGTAGACGACGATCATCAGCGTGCGGCTCCACGTCGGGCTCGTGCGCAGCGCCTCGTAGACCTGCGCGAGAAACGCCTCGCCGTCGCGGATGTCGGCATGCGGATGATCGTCGGCGGAAACACCTTCCGGCTCGCCCGCGAAGGACGGATCGACCATGCAGAACGGCGGCAGCGTCCCGGCCGCGGCATTCACGAGGAAATCCGCAAACGGGCGCGAAATGCCCAGATAACGCGTGCCATAAAGCGCCGTGAACGGCACGTCGTGGTAGTAGTAGCGACAGTCGATATTGCCGTCGCTCAGCTTGTCCCAGATCGTGGCGAGCGACGAAGTGTCGGTGCTGTCGTCGAGCCGATCCGTTGCGCCGCTATGCAGATAGAGGCGATTGGGAAAGGTGCTGGTCAGGATGCCGCTGAAGTAGAAGTCGCCGATCGTATAACTGCTCGCCACGGCGTTGAAAAATTGAAGATCGGCCGACGTGTAGTAGCCGATAGGCAGCAGGTCGCACGTGCGTTGCCGCGAGAAGGGCCGCTCGCAAGGATTGCGACGCCGCGAATACTCGACGTATTCGCAAGGAGCATGACGCAGCGAGCGGCCCTTCTCGCGGCAACCCCAGTTCTGAATTTCATTCCAGGGGAATGCCCGCTATCGGCCGCATGGCGGCGGTTACGGTGCTCACGCAGCCTGGTCACGCCAACCAGACTGACGAACTTACAGGAGACCACTCCTACTCGATGCCCGAATTGGCCGAGGAGTATCGAAGCAGGCCCGCCGTTGCTCTACGCTTGCTGAACGGCGCGCTCTAGATCTCCACGCGCGCGCCGACTTCGATCACGCGATTGGCCGGTAGTTTGAAGAACGCCGCGATATTGCCCACGTTGTGCAGCATCACCGCGAAAAGCCGCTCGCGCCATAGCGCCATGCCATGGCCGCGTTTGGGTACCACGGCCGCGCGGCTCAGGAACCACGATGTGTCGTCCAGGTTGAAGGCCAGTTCCGGCGATTTGTAGGCGGCCAGCGTGCGCGGCAAGTCCACTTCGTCCTTGAATCCGTACTTCACCGTTGCGTGCCAGCAACCCGTGCACAGCGGCCTGATCTGCACGCGCTCGCTGTCGGCCACCCACGGCACGTTCTTCGTTATGACGCTCAGGAAAACCGTGCGCTCGTGCAGCACACGGTTGTGCCGCAGGTTGTTGACGAGCGCGTGCGGCACCGCGTCGGCGTCCGGCGTCAGGAAGATCGCCGTGCCGCCCACGCGCGTCGGCGAACTTTCGAGCAGCGCAGCGAGGTACGGCTTGAGCGGCGTCTTTCCCGCCCGCACGCGCGCTTCGGCCAGCATCATTTCCCAGCCGCGTCCCCACGTCGCCATGACCGTGAACACGATCGCGCCGATCACGAGCGGGAACCAGCCTCCATCGACGATCTTGAGCAGATTAGCCGAGAAGAACAACGCGTCGATCACGAAGAAGAACGCGGTGGACAGCAGGCACAGCAGCCAGTTGTAGCGCCACGCGTAACGCACGACGAAGAACGTCAGGAACGTGGTGATGAGCATCGTGCCGGTCACGGCGATGCCATACGCGGACCCGAGCGCCGTGGACGAGCGGAAGCCCAACACCGCCCCAACCACGGCGATCAACAGGATCCAGTTGATGCCGGGCACGTAGATTTGCCCGATCTCGCGCTCCGACGTATGCACGACGTTCATGCGCGGCAGGAAGGAAAGCTGCATGGCCTGCATCGTCATCGAATAGGTACCCGAAATAACGGCCTGCGAGGCGATCACGGTGGCGATCGTCGCCAGCACGATCATCGGCACGATGGCCCACTGCGGGAACAGGCGGTAGAACGGGTTTTGCACCGCGCCGGGATTCGCCAGCAGCAGCGCGCCCTGGCCCAGATAGTTGAGCGCGAGCGCGGGAAAAACGACGCCGAACCAGGTGAGGCGGATGGGTCGCTTGCCGAAATGGCCCATGTCGGCGTAGAGCGCCTCGGCGCCCGTCAGCGAGAGCACCACCGCGCCGAGCGCGACGAACGCGAGCCAGCGGTGATGCATGACGAAGCCGAGCCCTTCCAGCGGATTGAGCGCATACAGCACGACCGGCGCGGCCATGATGTTCGCGACGCCCGCCACGCCGATCACGACGAACCAGAGCACCATCACGGGCCCGAACACGGCGCCGATGCCGCCCGTGCCGTGCTTTTGCGTGACGAACAGGATGATGAGCGCGGCGAGCGTCACTGGAATCACATAGGTCTTGAGCCCGGGCTCGACGACTTCGAGCCCTTCCACGGCGCTCAGCACGGAAATGGCCGGCGTGATCACGCTATCGCCGAAGAACAGCGCCGCGCCCATCACGCCCACCACGAGGAGGCCGCGACGCAAACGCGGCCGCGACGCGATCGACGACGCCGCGAGCGCGAGCAGCGCCATGATGCCGCCTTCGCCATGATTATTCGCCCGCAGGATCAGTACGACGTACTTGAGCGAAACGACGATCATCAGCGACCAGAAGATCAGCGAGACGATGCCGACGATATTGAAAGCATTGAGCGTGAGACCGTTGCTGGGATCGAACACGGTGGCGAGCGTATAGAGCGGGCTCGTGCCGATGTCGCCATAGACCACGCCGAGCGCGGCCAGCGCGAGCGCTGGCAGAGCCGGCGAGGCTTCGCCGTGGCCTTCCTTCGCCGGCGCGGCGGTTGAGGAATGTGCCATGTCTGCCTCCTCATACGAATCGCGCGTGAGCCGTGAGGGCCGCGCCGCGGGTTCGCTTCGATTCTTTCGTTTCGTTGATGTGAATTCGTTTGGGTCGTACGGGCTGGATCGTGCCGCGTGTGCGCTAGAGAAAGTATAGAAATTTCCGGCGAAAATGCGCTTCGCGCGGGGATGCCGGCTGCCGTCCATTGTCAGCTTAACGTCAGGCGGAACGGCGAAAGCGAAGCTACCTAGGCAGTGACGTCGCGCGTTTCCTGACGCGGATCAACGAGAGAATAAAGGCCGTTCGCCGCCAGGGATTTCCCCTCCTTCGCCATACCGGAAAATATCCTAGTATCAACGAGTTAAAACTAACTAACTCATCAATTAGTCTGGTGTCCATGCCGCAAGCCGCCCGTTCCCGAATGGGTCGCCGTCCTCATCCGCAGGACTTCGACGCACGCGAACATCTGCTCGATGTCGCGGTGGCGCTGTTCGCCGAGCGCGGTATCGCCAACACGACGGTTGCGCAGATCGCGGCGGCGAGCGGCGTGACGTCCGCGATGGTGCACTACTGGTTCCAGACGCGCGAAAAGCTGCTCGACGCGTTGTTCGAGGAAAGGCTCGTCGCCGCGTTCGGCGCGATCTGGGACCCGGTCGATCCCGAACACGACGAACCGCTCGCGCTGACGCAAGGCATCGTCAAGCGCATGTTCGATGTCACCGAAACCATGCCGTGGCTGCCTTCGCTCTGGCTGCGCGAGATCGTCAACGAAGGCGGTTTGCTGCGCGAGCGCGCGTTTGCGCGCATCCCCGTGCAAAAGCTCGCCGCGTTCGGTCAGAACATCGCGCGTGGCTGCGCGTCGGGTCAGTTGAACGCCCAGCTCGAACCGTTGCTGCTGTTCAACTCGGTGCTCGCTCTGGTGATGCTGCCGCAGGCAACCGCGAGGATCTGGCAGCGCCTGAATCCGCGTACCTCGTTCGATCGCGCGACGCTCGAACGCCATGTCGTCGCGCTGCTCGCGCAGGGCATGAGCGCAACCACGGCGGTCGAAACCAACGCCAAGGCCGCAACCGGGGCGACGTCCACCGCACGCCGCGCGAAGGGCAAGCCGTCATGAGCGTGTTCGCCAGCTCATCCCGACGTGCCGCGTTGCTCGCGCTGTGCATCGCGTGCGCCAGCTGTTCGCGACCACCGGCGAACACGTGGCAAGGCTATGTGGAAGGCGAGTTCCTGTACCTCGCGTCTTCGCAGGCGGGACAGTTGACCGAGCTCGCGGTCTCGCGCGGGCAGACCGTCGTGCAGAACACGCCGCTCTTCGCGCTCGAAGCGCAGAACGAAACCGACGCCGTCGCGCAGGCGGGCGAGCAACTGCGCTCGGCCCGCGCCCAGCTTGCCGACCTTGGAACCGGCAAGCGTCCGCCGGAAGTCGATGTGACGCGCGCGCAACTCGTGCAGGCCGAAGCCGATGCGACGCGCGCCGCGACGCAGTTCCGCCGCGACCAACAGCAATTCGGCGCGGGCGGCATCGCGCAAAGCCAGCTCGACGACTCGCGCGCGACCGCGTTGTCGAGCGCCGCGCACGTGCGTGAGTTGCAAAGCCAGCTGGCCGTCGCGCGTCTGCCTGGGCGGATCGAACAGATCCGCGCGCAGCAGGCGCAGGTCGACGCGGCGCAGGCCCAGCTCGGCCAGGCCCAATGGAAGCTCGATCAGAAAAGCGTGCACGCGCCGCACGCCGGCCTCGTGTTCGACACGATGTATCGCAGCGGTGAATGGGTGCCGGCCGGCAGCCCCGTCGTGCGCATGCTGCCGCCGGAGAACGTCAAGGTGCGCTTTTTCGTGCCCCAGGGAGTGGTCGGTTCGCTCGCGCCGGGCCGTCGCGTATCGATTCATTGCGACGGTTGCGCGGCCGACGTGCCGGCCGTGCTCAGCTTCATTTCGGACCAGGCGGAGTACACGCCGCCGGTAATCTTCAGCAACGAAAGCCGCGCGAAACTCGTGTTCATGGTCGAAGCCCGACCCCAGACCGCCGATGCGCCGAAGCTGCGGCCCGGCCAACCCGTCACGGTCACGCTGCAATGAGTGCGCCCGCGCCCCCCGGCAATGCCAGCGACCCCGTGTACGCGATCGACGTGCAGGGGCTGAACAAGCATTTCGGCACCAGGCACGTGGTCAACGATGTCACGATGCGCGTGCAGCGCGGTGAGATTTTCGGCTTTCTCGGCCCCAACGGCAGCGGCAAGACCACCTGCATCCGCATGATGTGCGGACTGCTGACGCCCGACTCCGGCAGCGGCACGTGTCTCGGCTACGACATCGTGCGGGACAGCGCGCAGATCAAGCGGCGCACCGGTTATATGACGCAGCGCTTCTCCTATTGGGAAGATCTGACGATCCGCGAAAACCTCGACTTCGTCGCGCGCCTCTACGAGATGAAGAACCGCCGCGAGGCGGTCGATCGCGCGCTCGAACAGCTTGGCCTTCAAAGCCGTGCGAAGCAGTTGGCCGGCGCACTGTCGGGCGGATGGAAGCAGCGTCTCGCGCTGGCCGCGTGCATGCTCCATGAGCCGGCACTGCTGCTGCTCGACGAACCGACCGCAGGTGTCGACCCGAGCGCGCGCCGCGACTTCTGGGAAGAGTTGCACCGCCTCGCGGCGCGCGGCATCTCGGTGCTCGTCAGCACGCACTATATGGACGAAGCGGAACGCTGCCACAAGCTCGCTTATATCGCCTACGGCAAGCTGCTCGCGCAGGGCACGTCGAAACAGGTCATCGATTCGCAAGGGCTCGTGACGTGGGCCGTGTACGGCCAGAATCTCGTCGAGCTCGGCGACCGGCTGCGCCGCTCGCCCGGCGTCGAGCAGACGGTGGCGTTCGGTTCGTCGCTGCACGTGAGCGGTCCGGACACGCCCGAACTCCACGCCACGATCGACCAGCTGGCTCATTCGGACCCGGCGTTGCGGATCGAAAGACAGGAAACCGGCCTCGAGGACGTGTTCATCTTCATGATGAACCGCTCGACCGACAATTACGCAATCCCTTCCGCGGGCAAAGCATCGTGAATTCCGCGCGCCGACTTCCACGCTTTTCGCTGATGCGTTGGTGGAGCGTCGTGCGCAAGGAGTTTTTGCAACTGAAGCGCGACCGCATCACGTTTGCGATGATGATCGTGCTGCCGATCATGCAGATGGCGCTGTTCGGCTTCGCGATCAATACCGACCCCAAGCATCTGCCGACCGCCGTCATCGCCGCCGATCACAGCGAGTTCACGCGCAGTTTCCTGATGGCGATGCGCAACTCCGATTACTTCGACATCGTATCGACGCTGCCCGACGAAGAATCCGGTCGCCGCGCGCTCGCGCAGGGCAAGGTGCTGTTCGTGCTGAATATCCCCGTCGGTTTCACGCGCGATCTGGCCAAGGGCGCGCGGCCATCGCTGCTCGTCGAAGCCGACGCGACGGACCCCACCGCGGTGGGCACCGCGCTCGGCGCGCTGCCGTCGATCGCGCAGTCGGTGTTGCAGAAGGACCTCACGGGTCCGCTGTCGACGCTCGCGGTCGGCCCCGCCGCTTTCGACGTTCAATTGCACCGGCTCTACAACCCCGAAAGCCTGACCCAGTACAACGTGGTGCCCGGCCTGATGGGCGTGATCCTGACGATGACGATGGTGATGATGACGGGCCTCGCGATCACGCGTGAACGCGAGCGCGGCACGATGGAAAATCTGCTCGCCACGCCGGTGCTGCCGCTCGAAGTGATGACCGGCAAGATCGTGCCTTACGTGGCGATCGGCCTGGTGCAGGTCAGCATCATTCTCGCGGCGGCGCGCTTCGTGTTCAACGTGCCGTTCGAAGGCAGTCTGATCGCGCTGTATCTGTCCGCTCTATTGTTCGTTGCGGCCAATCTGACGATCGGCATTACGCTGTCGTCGCTCGCGCAGAACCAGTTGCAGGCCATGCAACTGACGATGTTCTATTTTCTGCCCAACATCCTGCTGTCGGGTTTCATGTTTCCGTTCGCGGGCATGCCGAAGTGGGCGCAGTACATCGGCAACCTGTTGCCGCTCACCTACTTCAACCGGCTGGTGCGCGGCATTCTGCTCAAGGGCGTCGGTTGGGCCGACATGTGGCCGCATGTATGGCCGCTGCTGATCTTTCTGTTCGTCGTAATGGGTATCGCCGTGAAGTTCTATCGGCGCACGCTCGATTGAGGAAGGCCTGCAATGTGTTCCGCTCCTGGCTTTCGTGACGCGGTTTTTCATCGCGCGGCTTGTTGGTCCCAGCGTTCCGCCATGCGCCGGCTCGCCGGCTTCTGCGCAAGCGCGGCATTGTGCGCGTGCACCGTCGGCCCGGATTTCCATCGACCCGACGTGACCCGCGTGTCGAGCTATACCGCCGCGCCGCTTGCGGCGAGCACCGTCGCAGCCGATGGTCCCGGCGGCGCCGCGCAACACTTCGTGCCGACCGAGGTGCCCGGCGACGGCTGGTGGCGCGCTTTCGGCTCGCCGGCGCTGGACGCGCTCGTGCAACAGGCGCTCGACGATAGCCCGACTCTCGCGCAAGCCCGCGCGAAACTCGACGAAGCGCAGCAGGACTATCGCGCGCAGGCGGGCGGCACGCTATGGCCGCAAGTCGATGCGAACCTGTCGACCACGCGCGAGAAAATCGATCCCGAGGCGCTCGGCTTCGGTCAACTGACGCAGGGCCGCGCGTTTGCGCCGTTCACGCTGTATAGCGCACAGGTCACGGTGTCGTACACGCTCGATCTGTTCGGCGCGAATCGCCGCGCGCTCGAAGCGGTGGCCGCGCAGGTCGACTATCAGCAATACGAACTCGAAGCCGCGCGTTTGACGGTCGCGGGCAACGTCGTGACGGCGGCGATCCGGCGCGCGTCGCTCGCGCGGCAGATCGCCCTCACCGAAGCGCTGCTCGCCAACCAGATGCAGCAACTCGATATCGCCGAACGCCGCTATGGCGCGGGCGGCATCTCCGAGGTCGATCTGCTGAGCCAGCGCACGCTCGTGCAGCAAACCCGCGCGACGTTACCGCCATTGCGCACGCAGCTTGCGCAGACCGATCATCAACTCGCGATCTATCTGGGACGCGCGCCGGCGGAATTGGCCACCACCCACGACCTCGCCGCGCTCGACCTCGACACGCTCGTGCTGCCGGCCGATCTGCCGCTGACCTTGCCGTCGACGCTCGCGCAGCAGCGGCCCGACATTCGCGCGTCCGAGGCGCTGTTGCATCAGGCGAGCGCGAACATCGGCGTCGCGACCGCGAACCTGTATCCGCGCATTACGCTGTCGGGCAGCGCGGCGACCGAACGCGTCAACGTGTCCGATCTGCTGACGGGCTTCAACGTGTGGAATTTCGGAGCGGGTCTCACGCAGCCGCTGTTCCACGGCGGTGAACTGCTGGCGCGCAAGCGCTCGTCGGAGGCGGCCTGGCAAGCGGCGCTCGCCGTCTACAAGCAAACCGTGCTGCAAGGACTGCAACAGGTCGCCGACGCTCTGCGCGCGCTCGATCAGGACGCGATTGCATTGCAGGCACTCGACGCCGCGCAGCGCAGCGCACAGCACAGCGCAGGGATCGCCAGCCAGCGGTATGCGGCGGGCGGCATCAGTCAATTGACACTGCTCGATACGCAGCGCCAGGAATTGCAGACCGGACTCGATCGCACCAAAGCCGCCGCGCAGCGTTATGCCGATACCGCCGCGCTGTACCAGGCGCTCGGGGCGCGGCCCTAATGTCGAGATTCACCTAACTTTGAATGTTGCTTACGAACTTTGGACTCACCGGCATTGATGCGGCGCCGATCAAGTCCAGGGCAGGAAGAGCTGGCGCATGAGCGTGAAATGCCGGACCGTGTCGGACAGCGCGAGGGAAGAGTCGTGGGGCAAAGGCGTTCCCGCTCAGTTCGTTTAGGTTTATTCGACGCCTGCCGAGAGGCGCGGAGGCATGCACATTCCTGCGGCCGATGGCAGGCATCGAATAAACCTAAACGGCTTCGGAAGTTCGGCACGGCAGGAGGAAGAGCGAATCGCCGGTGATGACGATCTTCCGGATTCGGCCATGAAGGGACCATCGACGCGTATAGCGAAATCTTCGGCAATCTACGGCGCTCCGCCGTCGACGACCGGAAAAAGTCGAAGGATCTATACGACGACCACAAGGCTTCGATGCGAAAAGTAGTCTTGCGTGAATATCTTGCTGTCCGCAGGGAGACCCACGATCTCGCTATAGCGGGGTAGCTCGCGCTGGAACTCTTCAACTGATACTTGTACATGCGGAGATCGTCGACGCGATCGCTGCCTTCCAGATACAGGTCGCAAGAATTGAGTTCGCGTGTGATCTGATGGAATACGCATAGCTCGAAGAACCGCCGATCCCGGGTGCGCCGACGGCGCTAGATAGAGCCGCTCGGGCCACCCTCCGCGACAAACCACGGATTCGCGAAATCTACGTCGCTGCTCTGCCCGCGCTTGCCGTAAGTCAACACCGTGCCGTCCATCGACATGACGCGACCGCCCGCGGCCGACAGCACCGCGTGCCCCGCGGCGGTGTCCCACTCCATTGTCCGGCCGAGCCGCGGGTAGATATCCGCCGCGCCGCTCGCGATGGCGCAAAATTTCAGCGACGAGCCGACCGACACACATTTTGCGTCGGGGTAGCGCTGGATAAATTCGTCGGTATCGGCCGACGCGTGCGATCTGCTTGCGACGATGGTCGGCGGCTCACAACGGGCGCGCACCGCGATTCGCTGCCGGTTGCGTAATCCGCGATCCGCACCGACCTCCGACATGCACGCGTAACCGGGACGGCCCGAGTACAGCAGGCGCGTCGCCGGTGCAAGCACCACGCCGATCACCGGCGCACCGTCCCGTATCAACGCGATGTTCACCGTGAAATCGTTGCGCCCTGCGATGAACTCCTTGGTGCCGTCGAGCGGATCGATTAGGAAAAAGGCTCGTCCCAGCACGTTGGGCAACATGCCCGCCGACACCGCCTCTTCGGCCACGCACGGCACGCCGCGATACAGCGCCCGCAATCCGTCCACGATGACCACTTCCGCGGCGTAGTCGGCTTCGGTGACTGGCGACCGGTCCGCTTTGTTCCACACAGGGCACCGGTTGTCAAAATACTCGATAATCTTCTCGCCCGCCGCGATGGCGAGCTGCTCGAAACGGTCCAGCATGCCGGCATCCGCCGACAACGCGTCTTCCAGTTCAATCATTCAGATACCCCCGCTCCTTCAACCATACCTCCACTCGCTCGACCGTTTTCTC
Organism: Paraburkholderia sp. CI2; assembly: GCF_014201055.1. Lineage (NCBI taxonomy): Bacteria > Pseudomonadati > Pseudomonadota > Betaproteobacteria > Burkholderiales > Burkholderiaceae > Paraburkholderia > Paraburkholderia sp. CI2. The sequence goes on along the minus strand of NZ_JACHDL010000012.1, from coordinate 22,536 downwards.
CACCGAGTGCCCGACGGTATCGAGCCGGATCTCCGGCGACTCGGGCACCTCATAGGGAGAATCGAGCCCGGTGAAGTTCTTGATCTCGCCGCGCAGCGCGCGCGCATACAGGCCCTTCGGATCGCGGCGGATGCACTCCGCAATCGGCGTCTCCACGAACACTTCGATAAACTCGGTCTCGTCGAACAATTCTCTTGCCGCGTCGCGATCCGCGCGAAACGGCGAGATGAACGACACGATGACGAGTAGTCCCGCATCCACCATCAGCCGCGCGACTTCGGCCACCCGCCGGATATTCTCGACCCGGTCGCGGTCCGAGAAACCCAGGTCGCGATTCAACCCGAAACGCACGTTGTCGCCATCGAGAACGTACGCATGCGATCCGCTGCTATGCAAGCGCCGCTCGAGCATCGAGGCAATCGTCGATTTTCCAGACGCCGACAGTCCGGTCAGCCACAACGCGGCCGCCTTCTGGTTTTTCTGTTTTGCACGCGATCGTTTGTCGACATGCATCGTGTGCCAGCAGATATCGCTGCTGGCGATATCGGTCAGGTCCATGTCTTTTCCCTATTCTTTTTAACTTGCCGAAATGCGGGACGCCGCATCAAGAAATGGTATCTAGTTGTGCGTCGCTGCGATTCGCCGCCGACGCGGTCTCAAACGAAGCAGGCGCGCGTTTCGGCGAAGCGGGCAGCACGACCGGTGTGTCGCCCACGGCCATGGGCGTTTTCTCGACGATGAAGTCGCCTATCACCAGCACGTCCAATCCTGTCGAAAAGAAGCAGCGAATCGCATTCAGCGGCGATTCGATGATCGGCTGATCCATGATGTTGAAGCTCGTATTGAGAATGATCGGAATGCCGGACAACTTCTCGAACTCTTTGATCAGACCGTAGTAGCGCCTGCTGGACGTCGCCGACACAGTCTGTAGGCGCGCGGTGCCGTCGACGTGCGTGATGGCCGGCAACAGCGCCTGCTTGTCGGGCAGCACGTCGCACACCATCAGCATGAAAGGCGATTCGCCCGAGAAGTCGAAGAACTTCGACACGTCTTCCGCCGTGATGGACGGCGCAAACGGCCGGAACGACTCGCGATGCTTGACCTCGGCGTTGATCTTGTCTTTCATGCCCGGCAGCGTCGGATCCGCGAGAATGCTGCGGCCGCCGAGCGAGCGCGGACCGAATTCCATCTTGCCCTGAAACCACGCGACGATCTTGCCCTTCCGCAGAATGGACGCGGTTTCGGCGCAGACGTCGGCCGATCTCCGATAAGCCACCTTCGATCGGCGAAGCGCGTCTTCGATCGCCTCGTTCGTGTGTTCGGTGCCGATATACGGGTGCTCATGGTGATAGCGCTTCTCACCCTTGAGCAGGCCGTTGTACAGATAGTACGCCGCGCCGATGCAGGTGCCGTTATCGCCCGCGCCGGGCATCACATAGATGTTCTTGAACTGGGTTTCGCGAATCACGCGTCCGTTTGCGACGCTGTTCAGCGACACGCCGCCGGCGAGCACGAGGTTGCGCGTGCCGGTCTTCTTTTCGAGCACCCGGCATAGCTGCAGGATGCTTTTCTCGATCACCCGCTGAAACGCCGCCGCGACATCCCGGTGATGATCCTCGAACGGCGCGCCGCGCTTGCGTGGCGCGCCGAATGCCTGGTAGAACGCATCGTTGCAGAAGCGGCCGGTGACTTGCGGGAAGTCGAACAGCGACAGATCCAGTTCGATCTCGCCGGCCGCGCTGATCCGCACGAGCGACTTCGCCTTGTCGTAGAAGCGCTCGGGATCGCCACAAGGCGCGAGGCCCATCGTCTTGCCTTCGTCGTAGTTCGGCTTGAAGCCGCAGAACTCCGTCGCTGCGGAATAGAAGCAACCCAGAGAATGCGGAAACAGGCTTTCGCCGAATGCCTGCAGCTTACGGCCCTTCGCATAACCCAGCCATGTGGTCGACCACTCGCCCCAGCCGTCGATCGACAGCAGCGCGGCTTCGTCGAACGGCGAAACGAAATAGCTGCCGCCGATATGCGACAGATGATGATCGATGAAATGCACTTCGGGACGCGCTCCGCGCCGGTCCCACGTTCTGTTGTACCAACTCCAGAACGCTTTCTGCCGCGCTCTCAGTCGCAAGAACTCATAGGAGATGAAAGAGCCCGCGGCCCGGTGCAGCGACGCCGCATACAGTGCCTTCGTGACGACATGCTTTTTCGGATTGAACGAGATCGCGATGTGGTCGATGTCCGATGCTTTCAACCCGCTGCGCGCAAGACAGCTTTCGATCGCGCGCTCCGGAAACTTCTGCGAATGTTTGTCGCCCGTCATGCGCTCGTCTTCCACGGCAACCAGCAGTTCACCATCGGCAACGACACATGCCGACGAGTCATGAAAAATGTAGTTCAGACCAAGGATGTTCATCAGATTGACTCTTACAGGTTGTGTTGGGTTGCGAGACCGTGTTCGGGAGCGCCGGCTCCGATGCGGGCGACGAACGCGCCGAAGGCTTCGAAGCCTTCGATACTGCGCGACGCGTTCACATAGCCGGAATCGCGCCGGTCTTGCTCCGCCTGCATGTCCGCGAGAAGCCGCGCATAGTCGCTGCTCAGCGGCACGCCGATCGCCGCATAAATGCGTTCGACGGTGTTCTGGATTTCCGTCGTGAACTGTTCGAACGTTAGGTAGGTGATCGCGTTGCCTCGCTCCAGCTCCCCGCAAAACCCGATCAGTTTCAAACACTCCTCTTTACGGAACTCCATATTTTCTTTATCCCAATCTGCAATGCGCCGCGGGTCGACGCCGTGCTTCGCTTTTGTACAGATATTCGACATCGTCACGTACGAACTGACAAATCCTTCCGGCGGTCGAACAATAGCCACGAAATTAGCGTCATTGAATTCATCGTGCAATAATTTGTACAGGTCGACACTTTCATTTTCTTTCGTCAACCAGGTCCGGCCGACACCGCGGTAATAAGCGGTCTTTTGAACTGTTTTTTTGAATGTGCGCAAAAGCTTGCGTTTCTCTCTAACGCTCAGGGTTTGCACTTCCATTACACGCTTCAGCACGCCAATAAATGGGAAGCGCCGGAACGTGAAATAATGGTGATACATGCGTTCCTCAAAAAATATTCCGTGCTCCTCGACACTCCCCAACTGGTGTTCGTGAATCTTCGCGGCAAGCCGGCCTAATTCGGTCTTCGGCCAATAGCTGATTCCCTCGGCGCATTTTCGCAAACCCAATATATCGAGGATTTTCCACAGCGTGATGAACGGAAAGCGCCATTCCAGATGTGTCAGGGAAAAGAAGGTATTCGCATCGAGCGACAGCGTCCGCAGCAGGAACGTGGTTCCGCTGCGCGGCTGGCTCATGATGAAAACCGGCCTGGCCAACTTCTGCTGCGTAAACCGTGAAAACAGAATCTCGTCAAGATACCAGAGCACGGTGAAAAACGGTGCATAAATCAATTCCTTGCAAAGATGCCATGCCATGCCGCGCTTCTGATTCAGCGTCACCTCGCGGCTTCGAATAACCTCCCTCGCGACAACAAGAAATGAGCGCCACAAAAAGAACGGACAACAGGCAACCAGAAAAAAATAACTGATCAATACCATAAACAACACCACTCACCCCCCGTACTTCAGTTTAAAAATTAATTCCTTCGGAAGAACGATCTGCGTTATCACGAAATTGACTTTGATTATCATATATCTATGAATGGCCTCGATGCATCCGCAGATTTGCCGTCTTGAACTGCAAAATTGCAGTGCACAACAATCTATACAGACGTGCCTGCACTTAATTATTCATATTGATTTAAAACAGCGGCGCGCGACCAGCGATTTCACATTGTTTGACTATTGGCGCATGCCGGTGATGCCGTTATGATCCGATTCAAACGATAGATCGCGTAAGGAAATACGGTGTATGTCAAAAGAAAACTGGGACGACCTGCGGGTCGTGCTGGCCGCTTCGCGGACCGGCAATTTTGGCGAGGCGGCGCGTCTGCTGTCAGTTAACGAAAGCACGGTGGTCAGGCGGATTGCTCAGGTCGAAGAGCGGTTGGCCGCGCGCCTGTTCGATCGCGTCAAAGGCAAACTGACGCTGACGGATGCGGGCCTCGAAATCGCCAGCCTCGCCGAGCGCATCGAGATCGAAGTGCAAAGCTCCACGCGGACGATTTCCGGCGCCGATGTTCGCGTCGCCGGCACCGTACGCGTCACGTCGGTGCCGATCCTCACCAACCGTATTCTCATTCCGGCGTTGCCGAATCTGCTCGGCCAGCATCCAGACCTCAACGTCGAACTGGTCGCTGAAGCGCGTTCGCTGAGTTTGACCAAGCGTGAAGCGGATATCGCGATTCGCCTCGCGCGGCCGCGCGACGAAGTCAGCGTGGTCGCGAGAAAACTGGGCGATCTGCCGTATGGTGTCTATCTGCGCGAGGGCGCGGCAGAAGACACGCTGCGATGGGTCACCTACGATGATCGGATGAACGATCTGCCGCAAGCGGAGTGGATGGCGAAAACCATCGGACTTGGACAAGGGTCGGCGGGCCAGGTGATGGTCAACGATGCGGAGGCGCTGCTCGCCTGTGTACAGGAAGGTCTGGGCAAAACGCTGCTGCCGGTCGCCGTCGGCGAGAGCATCGGCGGCCTTGTCCGTGCGACGCAATTTCCTTGCGACCTGACACGCGAAATCTGGCTGCTCGTGCATCCCGACCTGCGCAAGCTGAACCGGGTGCGCACGGTTATTGACTGGGCCGCGGCGACGGTGAACGCGCTCGCGTCGCGCCACGCCGCCGGGTGTTGAGGCGAGCGCTTAGCGGAACAGATAGTCTTCACTCGAACTGCGCAGTTTGATGCCGGTCGCCCGAGCCGTTTGACCGATGATCCACTCGGCCAGCAGGCTGCTTTCGTGCGCCGATGCGCCGACCACCTGAAAGTGAAACGGGCACGTACTGCTGTCCATTTTCTCCACCCGCGTGCCGCGGCTGACGTCGAAGCGCCAGCCGGCCAAACGTTCCTTGAACGGCGCGTTCCAGTGCGGCGCGATCGCTTTTTCCACCTGCGTCGATTCCGCCGCGCCGATCATTCTGGTGGTCGCCGCCTGGATCGGCACGATGTCGCGGCACGCGACCGGCATCGCGCGCGTCAGGTACATGTCGACGAGCAGATCGTACGCGTCGATGTCGGTCGCGAGCTTGAAAACCGTCGGCATGTTGCCGCCCATGATGCGCGGATTCGCCTCCACCAGCACCGGCCCGTGTTCGCTCAGAATGATCTCAATGTGGAAGATGCCGAAGTCCAGCCCCACGCTGCGCACGACCTCGACTGCGTAAGCGCGCAACGCATCCGCCACTTCCGACGACACGGGAGCCGGCATCGTCGTGCCCAGTTCGATCGCGGGTTCGTCAATGCAGCGCTTTCTGGCGGAGACGATCAGCGGCACCACTTCGCCGGCGGCCGCCGCGACCTCGACGGATAACAGCGGCCCGTCGATGTAATCCTCGAGCAGCGTTTGCGGTGAAATCGCGTCCAGCAAACCGGCAGGCAACGCAAGCTGCTTGCCCAGCGAGGCGAAGTACGCGCGCAGCCGGTCTTCGTCGTCGATCTTTTCGGCCAGGATACTGCCGCCGCCGCTCAACGGTTTCGCGATGACCGGATAGCCGATGTGCGCCGCGCGCACGAGTGCCAGCTCAAGGGTGTCGACGACGAAATGGCCGACAGACCTCAGGCCGCTCGCGCTGATCCGGTCGCGGCAAGCGGCCTTGTTCTGCGCCAGCGACAACGCGGCCGGATCGGTGCCCGCGAGGCCCAATCGCTGCGCGCAACGCGCCACCGAACTCGCGCAGTACTCAAGCACCGTCACCACCGCGTCGAGCGGATGCTTACGGTTCAGCTCGGACAGCGCGGCAAACAGTTCGTCCTCGTCTCTCGACGCATCGATGCGGACGATCCGGTCGGCCAGACCGCGTGCTTCGATCGCCGACAGATCGCCGAGAAATTCGACAAACTGCTTCGACGAAACGAACGTGACTTCGTGTCCGCGGCGCTTCGCGGCAAGCAGCGCATTCAATCCGACCGGATTACTGTCGACAAACGCGATATGCATGATTACCCCACTTCTTTTTCAAGGAAGCCGGCTTGGTTCCCGAACGCCGCCCGGCGAAACCGGGCGAACAGCGGCACCAGCGCGGCGACGACTATCACCATGAGCGTGACCGGCGCGAAGCCGATTTCGCTCACCAGATAACTGCCGCCCAGCGAGACGGCCAGCATCAGGCCGAGCGCCCACGCATTCGCGTTGGCCATGATTCTGGGCATGCTTGCCGACGGCACAGAGGTGAGCACGAAGCGCATATGCACGCAGTACGCGGCCTCGAAGCCGAACGCGAACACCGCGTACATCGGCACGCCAAACGCAGGGCGCGTGATGAAGATCAGCGGGATCAGCGTGGCGAGCGCGATGCAGTGCGACAGTGGCCCGATCGTGCGATAGCGGCCGCCCGCGACACCGATGCGCGCCGCCGCGAGCGCGCCGACCACATAAGCGATATTAGTAACGGCCTGCAGCAGCGCGATACCCGATGCCGGCATGCCGAGCTGGTCGACCGCGAAGACCGAACGGGCGATGTTGTGATACCCCTGAAAGAGCGCCACCGCGGCAATGAAATAGACGAGCGCCGATTGCGCATCCGGATCGGCGCGCTCGTTCACCGCGCGCGATTTGCCGGACTGATCGGCGGGTTGCCGTGCTTTGGCGACCGTCGCATAGCTGCAGGCCGAAATCAGGTGAAGCGCGATCGACAGTGCGATGACCTGCTGCGAACTCAGACGCGGCAGGAACAGCGCGCCGGCCAGCGCACCCACACCGCCGCCGAACAGCATCGCTGTGTTGTAGTACGACGCGGCGCGATCCAGCGTGGCGCCCGTAAAAAGCCGCTTGACCGCGACGGGACGCGCGACCTTCGACAGGTTGTCGAACGTGCCCTTGACAACGAGAATCCCGAGCAACGGATAGAGATCGTTCAGCAGCCGCATCGCGACCAGCAACGAAAGCGCCGAGCCCACTTCCGCCGCGATCAGAAGCGAGCGCCCGTCGTATCGCGAAGCGAGCGACCTAATCAGCGGCAACGCCAGCACTGCCGGCACCCACTGTGTCAGGACGATGCCGTTTGAAAAGACCGGGGAGTGGGTTTGTGTGAACACGGCGGCCGACAGCGTCATCAGCAGCAGGAAGGTTGCGACCGTTGACGCGAATATCGCCGCCCAGATTCGCACGAACGTCGCGTCGCGCACGACCCAGGTTTCCGGCAGGTTGAGTGACCGTTGATTCACGGAATCCTCTGCCTTTTCGGCTAGTTAAATGATCAAGATGAATTTGATGAAGCCGCGCACGCTGAATATTAGCCGCGATGCTTAAAATTCAATTTCTTATCTAAAGTAAGCATCCAACCAGCGAAGCTATACATTCCGCTTAACCGTCGAAAACACCTGGCGCCATTCAAAAATGCGAAACGACTTTCTCAAACCGGTCGACCAGAATGGATCTCCCTTGATTAAACCGAGGACCTGCTCCGGCGTTTCCGCCTCGACCACCCACAAGCCGCCTGCACCGGTGCCGTCAGCCGTGTCGATCAGCGGTCCGGCCTGCAGAAACGCCGCCTTGTTTTTTTGAAGAAACGCCAGATGGAGTTGCATATTTTCCGCACGAGCAGAGGCAATCGCCTCGTTGTCCTCGAACTGCACACAGTAAATCATTTTATCTTCCCGAATGACGTTATGCTGAACATAGTAGCATCAGTACGGCAGGTTTTACCCGCGCATATTTGCCTGGCAGAATTGCATTAATGCGGGCGGTTGGGATGAAGTTTGCGCTGTTCAATCCGATGGATTAAGTGTTCACGAAAATCTGATTTGAAAATCTGAGCCGAATCCGTCGAGCAGTTTTTTGACCTCGGCATCGATGGTTTCCCTGGTCCAGGTGACGAAGCGGCGCCAGTGATACTTGGCGTGCTTCCAGAGGATTTCGATGAGATTCAGTTCGGGGCTGTAGGGCGGCAGATAGAACAGCACCATGCGATGTTCGAGAAACCATCGGTCAATTGTTTCCTGATCGATGTTGTGATGGATCGAGGCGTTGTCGTGCACCACTAGCGTCGTCAGACCGGGCGTGCTTTCCCGCGCGATCTGCTCAAGGAATTGCACGACATCGGGGCGTTTGATCGTGGTCTTGCTGGTGTGATACGTCAGCAGGTTGGCGCCGAAATCCAGTGCACCAGGGACGGAGCGTTTGCAGTGCGGTTGCGGGAACACACGATGCGGTTCGCCGATGGGCGACGAGCCGCGCTGCACCGGGGACGAAGCACTGAACCCGGATTGATCGAAGTAGAACAGCTGGCACGCACCGTCGAGTGCGGCCTGCTGTAGCTTCGCGAGGGTGGAGGCCTTCACGGCGAACTCCTCGGGGTGACGCTTTTTTTGAGCGAATAGCGACCACGCTTGTAGGAAAACCCCGCTCGTTTGAGCGCAGTCGACAAGGTATCCAGGCGGCAGGGAAACGGCACACCATGAGCTTCTTCAACGCGCTGCGCAATCTGTCTGAGAGTCATCAATTCGGCGCTGGCCGCCTCGATGGCGGTGGCGATCATGGCTTCAGACAACGAACGGGGACGTCCGCCTTTATGACCGACCAGCAGCCCACATATGCCGGATTCCCGCCACGCGTGCGCCCAGTTGTAGACCGACTGCCCGCTCACGCTGAGCTGCGCAGCCACTTCAGTCAGTTTGATCTTGCGGCCGAGCATCATCACGCCCGCGGCCCGGGTGCGCATGTCGCGATGCTGGTGGTTCAACGACATCTGTTGCAAGGTCTTTTCCTCGGCTTCGCTCAGCTCTACAACACACTTCATCTGGACTCCGGCGCAATGGGTTTGCCGAAGTTAACAAAATTCAAACGCGCTTACCAGCAACACTTAGAACCGTAGTCCGTTGAGAAACTGAAACCAGAACTCGCCGGGCTTAGCGGCGGGATCGTTACGCGCTCAACTGCCCGCCGATTTCCGGATGGAGCTGAATTTGTCTGCAAGCCCTGTCGGTAGATCCTTGTTTAGCCTTTGAAGATAGCGATAACGGTGCCAACGCGGCTGCTAGTGCCGGTATGGCGGTGGCCGTCGTTCCAGAGCTAAACTCACCGGCTGCCGAGGTCGCCGAATCGAGCTTTCGGATATTGGGGAAACTTGACGTAGCGGTTGAGCACGTTGCTGACCGGTTCAGGACGCGCGACACAAAATTTGCGTGAACGTCCATTGTCGACGAAGTCGGTTGACCGCTCAGGGTCGCGTTCTGCCCTTGCCGGCGCCGCTAGTATCGACCAAGGGGCGATCAACAAAAATCGGCCCAGAGCGGACGGTGCCCCCGCCCCTTCGAACGACCGCTTCAGATAGACCATCGGCACCCGCCTGCCCCGAAAGTCCCACAATATGACGGGCTGAGAGAACTTGACCGTGCTTACAGACGTCGTCTTTCGCAGATGCGCGAATCGCCCGATGTTCGAAAGCGTCGTGCAGAAGGAATCTGCGCTCTTTGCTCAGGCGTTCAGAATCGTCAACGAACAGATTTGGAAGTACTACGGGTACGACCAGAAGGTCGACGCGAGTCTCAAGACGATCTGAACTGTTATTCAGGACCGCCTGCCAATGGAGGTCGGGGTCAAGAAACTGTCACCGAAGGTCCACTCCTACCAGACCGAATGGATGCGGACAGTTCAAACTTGAACGAACCGCGGGTTCAGCGTTGGCTAGGCGTGGCGCCCGGGAACCCCCGTCCCCGCGACCCAAGCAGTTCATAGATCAGCGAACCTCGCCAACTGAGTCATCCATTCGCCGCCGCGTCGCGCCGCAGCCTGTTCAGCACGAGGTACGCGAACGAGCCGATCACGATGCCCCAGAACGCGGAGCCGAGCCCGAGGAACGTCATACCGGATGCGGTCGCGAGAAACGTGATCACGGAGGCCTCGCGATGGTCTTCGTCCTGGATCGCGCCCATCACGTTCGACGTGATCGCACCGATCAACGCGAGGCCCGCCAGAATCGCGACGAACTCCTTCGGCAGCATCGTGAACAGCGCGACGATCGCACCGGCGAACGTGCCGCCGATCAGATAGAACACGCCGTTCGCCATGCCCGCGATATAGCGCTTGTCCGGGTCGTCGTGCGCATCCTTGCCCGTGCACAACGCCGCCGTAATCGCGGCGATCACGATCGTGATGCCACCGAAAAACGCCACGCCGATCGACGCGATGCTCGTCGCGGTGATGATCGGCCGGGCCGGCGTGTGATAGCCGGACACGCGCAGAATCGCCATCCCCGGCAGAAACTGCCCGGTCAGACTGACGACCACGAGCGGCAACGCAAGACTCAGCGTCGAACTCAGTGTCCATTCGGGTTTGATGAAGATCGGCCGCGTGACTTGCAGCGGCAGCGCGCCCAGGTGCGCGGCGCCGAGCGCGATGGCGAGCACCGTGCCCGTCAACAGCACCAGCACGATGCAATAGCGCGGCAGCAGGCGCCTGAACACGATGTACGCGCCGATCATGCCGAACGCCAATGCAGGCATCGACGCCGCCGCCTTGAACGCATGCGTGCCGAACTGCAGCAGAATGCCGGCCATCATTCCGCAGGCGATGCCCTTCGGGATGCTGCGCACCATGCGGTCGAAATAGCCCGAGATACCGATCAGCAGAATGATCACGGCGGCGCTCAGATACGCGCCCACCGCCTGATGCAGCGTCAACGCGGGAAACAGTCCGACCAGCAGCGCGGTGCCGGGCGCCGACCACGCGGTCACGACCGGCACTTTCAGCTTCCAGCTCGCGAAGATGCCGGAGACGGCCGCGCCGATCGAGATGCCCCATACCCACGACGCAACCATCTCGTTGGGCATGTGGGCCGCTTGCGCCGCCTGGAAGAAGATCACGAGCGGGCCCGCGTACGAAATCAGCACGGCCAGAAAGCCGGCCACGACGGCGGACACGGACCAGTCCGCCGCAACGGCGCGCGTGGTCGGCGCCTGGCTAGGGGTGGGATTCATCGTCGATGTGGGTCAGGGCGGCCCGCTGTCGGTGACACGCGCCTCGCGGCGCAGGTTGCCGCTGGCCGCCGCAAGTCACCGTCAGAGCGCGGAGTCATTCCGGGCCGATAGTATGAAGGACGATCGCCGCGCGGCCTATCGGCATTGTTCAGCCGCAGCCGCTCGCTAGCCCTGATCCCCGCCGCCGACCGGCAGCACGGTGCCGGTGATATACGACGCATCATCGGAAGCGAGGAACAGGATCGCGCCGACCTGTTCGTCGATCGTGCCGTAGCGATGCATCAGGCTCGACGCGATCGTTTGATCGACGATGCCCTGATACCACGTCGCTTCCTGCTCGCTTTGCGGTGCCGTATTGCGCGGCACGCGGCGCGGCGGCGCTTCGGTGCCGCCGGTCGCGACCGCGTTGATGCGGATGCCGTGTTCGGCATGCTCGAACGCGAGGCTCGCGGTCAGCGCGTTGACGCCGCCTTTCGAGGCCGCATACGGCACGCGATAGATACTGCGCGTCGCAATTGACGACACATTGACGATCGCGCCGCTCGCGCGCTTCAGCATCACGGGCAACACCGCGTGGCAGCACCATAGCGTCGGGAACAGCGAACGCCGCACCTCGGCCTCGATCTGCTCTGCTTCATATTCCTCGTACGGCTTCGCCCAGATCGTGCCGCCGACGTTGTTGACGAGCGCGTCGATGCGGCCGAACGCCTCGATCGCGAAGGCCGTCATCGCGGCCGCGCCCGCATAGGTTTCGAGGTCGGCGATGAACGCGCGCGCTTCGCCGCCTGTGCGTGCGATCTCTTCGGCCACCTCGTGCACGATCGGGGAACGGTCGACCAGCACCAAAGCCGCGCCCTCGCGCGCCGCGCGCAACGCGACGCCACGGCCGATACCCTGGCCCGCGCCGGTCACGAGGAGCACCTTGCCCTTGAAGCGATCAATAAAGGTCGAAGTCATGCTACGTTGCTCGCCGAGAATTTTTCGTAGTAGAAGTTCACGGGCTCGACGCTGCTGTCGCGCAGCCAGTCCTGCACCGCTTCGACCATCGCGACCGGGCCGCACAGGTAGACGTCGACGTCGCCGTCGTTCAGCCATTCGCTATCCACATGCGCGGTCACGTAGCCCTTGCGCTCGTGGCTGCTCGCGGAATCGACGACACAGGTGCGATAGCTGAAATTCGGCAGCGAGCGCTGCGCCTCTTCGATCTGTTCGAGCGCGACCAGATCGATGTCGTTGGTCACGCCGTACACGAGGCGCACCGGCTGCAGGTTGCCGCTCGCCTTCAGCACGTCGAGCATCGACAGAAACGGTGCGATGCCGGTGCCGCCCGCGAGGAACAGCACCGGACGCTGCGGATCGCGCAGATAGAAGCTGCCATACGGACCCGTGAAGCCGATCTGCTGACCAGGCTGCGCATCGTTGCTCAGGAAGCCGCTCATCTTGCCGTCCGGCACGTTGCGCACGACGAACGCCGCGCGCGTCGCGCCCGGCGCCGAGCTGAACGAATATGACCGGCTCTCGCCGCTCGCGCCCGGAATCTCGACGTTCACGTATTGACCCGCGAGAAAGCTCGGCGCGCTCGCGCCGTCGATATCGATCGAGAAATGGATCGTCGAATCCGACAGCCGTTCGACCGCCGCGAGCGTGCCTTCGAAACGCGACACCCCGGTCTTGCACGCCGACGACGACGCCTGCACGCGAATCACCAGATCCGAGCGCGGCCGCGTCTGGCACGCGAGGATATAGCCCTGGCTCGCTTCCTCGGAGGTCAACGCATCTTCGACGTAGCTCGACTCGGGCATGTCGTACGCACCCGATTCGCACAGCCCCCGACAGGTGCCGCACGCGCCTTCACGGCAATCGAGCGGAATGTTGATCTTCTGCCGGTAAGCGGCATCCGACAGCGTTTCGTTTTCACGGCAGCTGATGAAGCGCGTGACGCCGTCTTCGAACTGAAGTGCAATAGTGTGTTCCATGACCTGTCTCCTGCAACCGCACCGGCTAGATGTGGTAGATGTCGATGACCTGATTGATGTAGTCGTTCTTCAGCACGACGTACTTGCTCAGGATTTGCGGCTGCGCGCCGTTGAAGTCGATCACGTAGCGCGACATGCCGAAGTAGCTGTAGTTCGTCTTGTAGCGATGGCTCAGCGTGTGCCAGTTGAAGCGCACCGTGTACACGCCGTTGTCCGCGCTCTCCACTTCGACGTTGGCGACGTTGTGGCTCGTGCGTGTGTCGGGCATCGTCGCGCTCGAACGCTCGGTCTTGATGCGGAACACGCGGTCTTCGAGGCCCTGGCGGTTCGGGTAGTAGATCAGCGAAATCTCGCGCTGCGGATCGGTGACGAGCTTGTCCTCGTCGTCCCACGACGGCATCCAGAACGACGCGTCCGGGTGATAGCAGGCGAGCCACTCGTCCCATTGCTCGTCGTCGAGCAGGCGGCTTTCGCGGAACAGGAATGCCTGAATATCGGTGATGGCGATGTTGCTCATGCGCGGCTCCCCGGCGCATTCAGCGCCTTTTTCATCGTGTCGGTCCAGTAGCGGTGCTGCACCGTGTAGAGGCCCTCGTCCTCGGTCTTCACACCGCTCATCACCGGATTGAGGCCGATCTTTTGCGCGGCTTCGTCCGCGCCGTCGATCCAGTGCTTCGAACCGCGGCACATGTCGTTCCATTCGACCGCTCGGCCCGCGTAGCCCAGCTGGCAGGCGCGGAATTCCTCGAGGTCGTCGGGCGTGGCCATGCCGCTCACGTTGAAAAAGTCCTCGTATTGACGGATGCGGCGCGAGCGCGCTTCGTCGGACTCACCCTTCGGCGCGATGCAGTAGATCGTCACCTCGGTCTTGTTGACCGACAGCGGCCGCAGCACGCGAATCTGCGAGCCGAACTGGTCCATCAGATACACGTTCGGGTAGAGGCACAGGTTGCGCGAGTTCTGGATCATCCAGTCCGCGCGCTCGGCGCCGCAGCGCGTGGCGAATTCCTCGCGGCGGCTGAAGTTCGGACGGTCTTCGGGATTCGCCCAGCGCGTCCACAGCAGCATGTGACCGTGCTCGAACGCGTAGAAGCCGCCGCCCTGACGGCCCCAGCTGCCGGCATCCATCGCGCGGATCTTGTCTTCGCGCGCGTTCTCTTCCTTGCGATGATTGGTCGTTGCCGCATAGTTCCAGTGCACGGCCGACACGTGATAGCCGTCCGCGCCGTTTTCGGCGGTCAGCTTCCAGTTGCCTTCGTACGTATAGGTCGACGAGCCGCGCAGCACTTCGAGACCGTCTTCCGACTGGTCGACGATCATGTCGATGATGCGCGCGGCCTCGCCGAGGAACGTCTCGAGCGGCGGCACGTCATCGCTCAGGCTGCCGAACAGGAAGCCGCGATAGTTGCCGAAGCGCGCGAGCTTCTTCAGGTCGTGCGAGCCTTCCTTGTTGAAGCAGTCGGGATAGCCGGCGTCCGCGGGGTCCTTGACCTTCACCAGCTTGCCGCTGTTGTTGAAGGTCCAGCCGTGGAACGGGCACGTATAGGTCGCCTTGTTGCCGCGCTTGTGGCGGCACAGCATCGCGCCGCGATGCGTGCACGAGTTGATGAACGCGTTCAGCTCGCCCTGACGATTGCGTGCGATCACGACCGGCTGACGGCCCATGTAGGTCGTGAAGTAATCGTTGTTGTTCGGAATCTGGCTTTCGTGGGCCAGGTAAATCCAGTTGCCCTCGAAAATGTGCTGCATTTCGAGCTCGAACAGACGCTCGTCGGTGAACGCGCTGCGATGCAGGCGGTAATCGCCGCGCTCGCTGTCTTCGACGAGAAAGTCGTCGATGTTCTTCAGTTGCGGAGTGTGATCCGGGTAGATCGGAATCATGCCTGTCTCCTGATTCGGACTGTCGGTATGCGTGCGACGCACGCGTATAGGGAGCGGCCTGCCTGCCGGGAGGCCGGTGGCCGGTTGGTCTTTCACGTCGGGGAGCGGAGGCGGTGCGCCTCCGTATGGCGTCAGGCCGTGGCGCGCAAGCGCTCGACCTTCGGCACGGGAGGCGGGACCTGGTGCCTGGGGGAATCGGTGCACAACCCTTGCATCGGGGTTGCGATATCAGCATGTCTCATTGCTGCTCCTGAACTCTTTCTAGGTCTTGGATCCCATGCGCGAGGATTTGCCTGCGCCGTCTCCGGGGGCCGACCGACGCTTCAGACCCGGCCGAGTTATCGATGCTCGGGAGGTATAATTTTGTGGGGCGTCTACGGTAACTGAAGGATAGTTCTACGCCATTTGCATCGTCCAACACTGATTTGGTATCGCGACGATACTTAAAAGGTATTTCTATGGAACTGCGCCATCTGCGCTACTTCGTGGCCGTCGCCGAGGAATGCAATGTCACCAAGGCCGCCAAACGTCTGCATATTGCTCAGCCGCCGCTGAGCCGGCAGATCCAGCAGCTCGAAGACATCCTTGGCGTGCAGCTGTTCGAGCGCAACTCGCGGCCGCTGAAGCTGACCGAGGCTGGCCGCTTCTTCTATTCGCACGCCGTGCAACTGCTCGCGCAAACGACGGAAATCGAGGCGATGACGCGGCGCGTCGGCAAGATCGAGCGCAGTTTGTCGGTGGGCTTCGTCGGCTCGACGCTGTACGGCATGCTGCCGAAAATCATCCGGCGCTTTCGTACCGAGAACAGCACCGTCGAGCTGAGCCTGCACGAGATGTCGACGATGGATCAGATCAAGGCGCTCAAGGAAGGCCGCATCGACGTCGGCTTCGGCCGCATCCGTCACGAAGACCCGAGCATCCGGCGCGTCGTGCTGCGCGAAGAACGGATGATCGTCGCGCTGCCGCTCGGCCATCCGCTGATCGCCGCGAAGCCGGTGCTGTCGCTGCACGACCTGACCGGCGAAACGCTGATCATTTTCCCGAAGGCGCCACGGCCCAGTTACGCGGACCAGGTGCTCGCCGCGTTTCACGATCGCGGTCTGAAGCCGCAGCGGCTCTACGAGACGCGCGAATTGCAGATCGCGCTCGGCCTCGTCGGCGCGGGCGAAGGCATCTCGATCGTGCCGGCGAGCGTGTACGGCTTGCAGCGTGGCGACGTCGCCTACAAGGACCTCGACGATCAGAACCTCGTGTCGCCGATCATCATGAGCATGCGCATGCTCGATGAATCGGCCGACATCCAGCGCATGCTCGAACTGATCTACGCGCTGTACGACGAAGAGCACATGACCTATCTGCCGCCTTCGCATTCGTAGAGCGGATTGCGCGGTTCGCGGCCCGACGCCCAGGCGGGCGTCGCCGTAACGAAGTTGTATGGACAAGATATCCGCCACGGTATAGACCGCGGGTATACGCGAAAATTCCGGCTGCGCCCGCAGCCCTTCAATTAGCCTTTAAAGCTTGTCCACAAAGGCTTTCACGCCTATTCCCTGTCTCCTTCCCGGGTGCCTGTAAGCACTAACCCCGATTGCCGCTCATCGCTCGTACGGGATAATTTGTCTATACAACATCGCACCTCGCAGCATCCCTCCCGGAGACTTTATGAAGAAACTCGCCTTGTCCCTCGCCCTCGCGCTCGCTGCCACCGGCGCCTTCGCCAAAGATTGGTCCACGGTTCGCTTCGGCGTGGATGCGAGCTACGCGCCGTTCGAATCGAAAGCGACCGATGGCAAGCTGGTCGGCTTCGACGTCGACCTCGGCACCGAAATCTGCCGCCGTTTGAACGCGAAGTGCGTGTGGGTCGAGCAGGACTTCGACAGCATGATTCCGGCACTGAAGGCAAAGAAGTTCGACGGCGTGCTGTCGTCGATGTCGATGACACCGCAACGCGCCGAACAGATCGCCTTCTCGTCGAAGCTGTTCAACACGCCGACACGTCTCGTCGCGAAGCAGGGTTCGGGCATCCTGCCGACCGCCGACTCGCTGAAGGGCAAGACGGTGGGCGTCGAACAGGGCACGATCCAGGAAACCTACGCGAAGACCTATTGGGAGGCGAAGGGCGTGAAGGTCGTGCCGTATCAGAACCAGGACGCGGTCTATACCGACCTGCAGTCGGGCCGTCTGGACGCAGCGCTGCAGGACGCCGTGCAGGCTGACCAGGGTTTCCTGAAGACGCCGCGCGGCGCGGGCTTCGACTTCGTCGGCAAGACCATCGACGATCCGAAGATCCTCGGCAACGGCGCGGGCATCGGCATGCGCAAGGAAGACGCCGATCTGAAGACGAAGGTCGACAAGGCGATCGCCGACATGATCAAGGACGGCACCTACAAGAAGATCGAGCAGAAGTACTTCAACTTCGACGTGTACGGCAGTTAAGTCCGCCCCCACGAGCCCGCCCCACCCGCTCGCCAGGCCCCGCGCGCATGCGCGCGGTTCGCTCCTTCAACAAGGACACTCCCATGCTGTTTCAAGGCTTCGGTCCGCTGCTCCTCGCGGGCACGTGGGTAACCATCAAGCTCGCGGTGCTGTCGCTCGCGGCGTCGTTTGCGCTGGGACTTCTCGGCGCCGCCGCGAAGCTGTCGACCAACCGTGCGATCTCGCGCATCGGCACGATGTACACGACGCTGATCCGCGCCGTGCCCGATCTCGTGCTGATGCTGCTGCTGTTCTACAGCATCCAGATCTGGCTCAATGATCTGACCGACATGTTCAGCATGGAGCAGATCGACATCGATCCGTTTCTCGCCGGTGTGATCACGCTGGGCTTCATTTACGGCGCGTACTTCACCGAAACCTTCCGCGGCGCGTTTCTCTCCGTGCCGCGCGGGCAGATCGAAGCGGGCTTCGCGTACGGCATGAGCGCGCGGCGCGTGTTCACGCGCATCCTGTTCCCGCAGATGATGCGCTTCGCGCTGCCCGGCATCGGCAACAACTGGCAGGTGCTCGTGAAGGCCACCGCGCTCGTGTCGATCATCGGTCTCGCGGACGTGGTCAAGGCATCGCAGGACGCCGGCAAGAGCACGCAGTCGTTCTTCTTCTTCACGCTGGCGACCGGGGCCATCTACCTCGCCATCACCACCATTTCGAATCTGCTATTGAACCGCCTCGAGAAGCGCTACTCGATCGGCGTACGGAGGGCCGCGCTGTGATCGAACTGACTCGTCAATACTGGCAGAACTACCTGTTCACGGACGGCTTCAACTACACCGGCCTCGTCATCACGCTGTGGTTGCTGGTTGCGTCGATCGTGCTGGGTTTCGTGTTGGCCGTGCCGCTCGCGATCGCGCGCGCGTCGCGCAACCGCTACATCTCCGGACCCGTCTGGCTTTACACCTACATCTTCCGGGGCACGCCGTTATACGTTCAGTTGCTGTTGATCTACACGGGCCTCTACAGTCTGCATTTCGTCCATTCGCACCAGATGCTCGACAGCTTCTTTCGCAATGCGATGAACTGCACGCTGCTCGCGTTCGCGCTGAACGAATGCGCGTATGCCACCGAGATCTTCGCGGGCTCGATCCGGGAGACCTCGCACGGTGAAATCGAGGCGGCCCAGGCTTACGGCATGTCGAAGTTCAAGCTGTACACGCGCATCATCCTGCCTTCGGCGCTGCGCCGGGCACTGCCCTCGTACAGCAACGAGGTGATCCTGATGCTGCACGCGACGACACTCGCGTTCACGGCGACCGTCCCCGACATTCTGAAAGTGGCGCGCGACGTCAACTCCGCGACCTACGCGACGTTCCAGGCGTACGGCATCGCGGCGATCCTGTATGCGGCGATCGTGTTCGCGCTGATCTGGGGCTTCCGCAAGATGGAAATCCGATTGCTGGCTTATCTGAAACCGCAAGCGCATTAAACCCGGACGCATTCGCGTCATGATGGAGCATACGAGCATGTACAAGCTGACGGTCGACGACCTGCACAAGAAGTTCGGCGAGAACGAGGTATTGAAGGGCGTCTCGCTGAAGGCGAAAGCGGGCGACGTGATTAGCCTCATCGGGTCGAGCGGCTCCGGGAAAAGCACCTTCCTGCGGTGCATCAACTTTCTCGAATCGCCGTGCTCCGGGCGCATCACGCTGAACGGAGAGGAAATCAACACGAGCAGGGATCGCAACGGCTCGCTACGCGTGACCCATCCGAAGCAGTTGCAAACGATGCGCACGTGTCTGTCGATGGTGTTCCAGCATTTCAATCTGTGGGCGCATATGACGGTGCTCGAGAACATCATCGAGGCGCCGATCAGCGTGCTGGGATTGAGCCGCGCGCAAGCCGAGGAACGCGCTCGGAAGTATCTGACCAAGGTCGGTTTGCCGGCCAGCACGGAGAAAAAATATCCGTCGCATCTGTCCGGTGGTCAGCAGCAGCGCGTCGCGATTGCTCGCGCGCTTGCGATGGAGCCGGAAGTGATGCTGTTCGACGAACCGACTTCGGCGCTCGATCCCGAACTCGTCGGCGAAGTGCTGCGTGTGATGCAGGCGCTCGCAGAAGAAGGCCGCACGATGATCGTCGTCACGCACGAAATGGGCTTTGCGCGCAACGTGTCGAATCATGTCGTATTCCTGCACAAGGGCAAGATCGAGGAGCAAGGGCATCCGCATCAGGTGCTGACGAATCCGCGCAGTGAGCGGTTGCAGCAGTTTTTGGCGGGGCGGTTGAAGTAGCGGCGGCGGGGTATGGCGCGTCGACCGGCGTCGCGCCTTACCTCGAATCATTTCCAGAACGACTGCGCCACTCACCCGATCGCACTGGTCTGCGCGCGGTTCACAGATACACCGTGTGTTCGCTCTCGCCCTCCGGCAGCACGAGGATCACGCCTGACTCGTGTGACCGCGCCGCGAGGCTGCCCGCATCGCCGCTTTGCTGCGAAAAGAAGCGCCACGTAAAGAGCCCGGTATCGAGCTGTCGTTCGCGGTTCGATACGTCACGCGGCGCCACGTGCACGAGCAGTTCGTCGCCGACGATCTCCACGCTGTGCGGTGCCGCCGAATACGACACGTTCAGGCCGTCACGGATCAACCAGTTGCCATCGCGGAGCGAGCCCGATGCGCAAGGCCATAACGGTACGTCACCGGAGGGCTGCTGTCGAGACTCGAACGAGACGGCTTGAATGTCCTCGACAGGGTCAGGCGAGCGTCGACTAAGGGTTCAACACGACCCACGCGTTCCCGTCGACCGCGATCTTCACCGCATCGAGGGTGTTTCGTTCATCGCTCAGACTCTCCGTTCCGGATTGCCGAGGCTCCAGTCCCACGGACGGATCTCGACGCAATCGAACAGCCCCGCCTGCATGTACGGATCGTTGCTGACGAACTCCATCACATCGTCGATACGCTCCGCTTCGACGACCAGCAACGTGCCATTCATCGCATCGCATCGCATTGCGGCGCGAGCGTCGGACCGCCGAGGCGCACGAACACGCCACGATGCGGATTGCCGCGCAACCACGTCCGATGCACCGGACGCACCCGTTCGCGCACTTCGCGCATGCCGGGCTTGTCGGTCGCGAATACCGCGAAAAAACGTGCCATCGTCATCAACTCCGATCGAGGATGAAGTCGTAGCGCGCTTCGCGGAACGGTCCATCGAAACCGAAGCGGCGCGCGAGTTCGTGATCCGCGGAGCACTCGCGATAGTCGACCATCAGCGAGGGCTTCACGCCGAACACCGCGTCCGAATCCAGATACGGATCCTCGCGATCGAACACATGCGTGACCAGTGTCCGATGCCCCGGCGCATCTATCATGAAGTGCAGATGCGCGGGTCGCCACGGATGCCGTCCAGTCGCTTCGAGCATGCGGCCGACCGGGCCGTCGGTCGGAATCGGATAACTGACTGGCACGATCGTCGAAATCGCGTAGCGGCCTTCGGCGTCGGTGCGAAAACGTCCACGCAGATTGCCGTGCGGCTGCTCGGTGTCCTGCCCCGAGTACATGCCGTTTTCGGCGGTCTGCCAGACGTCGAGCACCGCGTTGGCAAGCGGCTCACCGTCCGTCGACAGCACGCGCCCATGCACGAGTGCGGGCGTGCCCGGCGTGAACGCGATGTTCTCGCCGTACGCGCGCTCGGGCATGCCGCGAATATAGAACGGACCGAATACGGTGGTGTCGGTCGCGCCCGTCGCGAGACGGTGATTGATCGCGTCGACGAGCATCGATACGCCGAGCGTATCCGACAACAGGATGAATTCCTGACGCACGAGGTCATCGCACATCTTGCCGGTGTCGGTCAGAAAGCGAATGGCCGACATCCATTCGGCCTCGGTCGGCTCGACTTCACGCACGAACGCATGCATGTGCCGCACGAGGCTTTGCATCAGCGTGCGCAGCCGTTCGTCGGGCGTGCCCGCGAAGCTTGCTACCACCTGCTCGGTCAGGGCCTGCTCGGCCTCTTTGCTGTCTGTCGACATGTCTTCCTCCATCGATTGTTCTGGCGGCGCTGCGTTGGCCAATGCTCAGGCGGGTTCGGCGCCCTGCCACGCACGTTGCAGCAGCGCGCGGATCGCGTCGCGCTCCACGGGACGCGGGTTCGCATACGGATTCTTGCACGCGAGATCGGCCGCTTCGTCGAGTCCCTGCTCGGCCATGCCGATCTGCGCGAGCGCCATCGGAATGCCGAGCGCGCGGTTCAGTTCGAACAGCAGCGGACCCGCGTCGGCCGCGCGCTTGCCGCCGAGCGCGCGTGCGACGCGCGCAAGCGCATCGGGCGCGGCGTCGTGGTTGTAGTGTGCCGTATGCGGCAGGTTAAACGTACCGCCCAACGTATGACACAGCTTGTGATGGGAAGTGAATGCTGTTTCGCTGCTAATCGCTGAATCTGTCAATCCGTCACGCTGGATCGTGCAGGTATGCTGATTGCTCATGTTATGACGAGATGGTTTGCGATTGACCGGTTCACCGTCACTTTGCCACCGTCTGATTGTGTCTCGAAAGGAGTTTCGATCGTGTCGCTCTCTCGCCGTCATTTCATGATACTTGCCGCATCCGTTGCCTCAACGACGGTTCTCTCGACAAAGTCAAACGCGGACGCGCCTGTGCTGTCCGAAAACGATCCGACCGCACTGGCCCTCGGATACAAGATGGACGCATCGAAGGTCGACAAGGCGAAATTCCCTCGGTACCAGCCAGGGCAGACCTGCGCCAATTGCCAACTGTATCAAGGCAAACCCGGTTCCACGAATGGACCGTGTCCGACTTACGGGGGCAAGCTGGTCGACGCAAAAGGGTGGTGTAACGCCTACGTGAAAAAGGCGTAATTTACAGGCCGTCGTTGTCATTGGGCATACCGCTGTGTACAGCGTCAACCTACGGGTGTGGAGCGCCGTCGGATGGACGTCGCGCCCCTTAACTGCTCTTCCAGCTGTCGTCACGTCACCGTTCGCTTCATCGTAGCTCGCGCCGATAGCCGCGATCCAGTGCGCCGTTATGACAAGGAATAACAAGCTAGATACTATGGAAGGGCGCCACGGAAGTAAGCCTCCTGGAGTAAAACGAGGATCCCGACACCCGTTTTCCGAGAGGAGTACGCAAATGAATGC